>JAGUYA010000174.1 GCA_020061545.1 Candidatus Omnitrophota bacterium | reverse complement strand
TCTTTTAAAATGTAACTAGTTACAATCCCATCGCTGGCTTCATCTACATTGATACCGGGGTAATTTAAATTAGGAATAGTTAACATGAGAAAAATTAGTATAATAAAAAGGAGTGTCAATCTTTCATGAATAACTTTTAACATATTCATTTAATACCTTGTAACTCCTGTATTTCTAAACTTATATAAAAATAACTACAAAAAATTATTATTGCAAAGAACCTGAGTCAATCAAAGTTTTAAATAAATTGTCAGCGATAACATCATAACCTTTAGCATTACAATGTCCATTAGGTACAAAATATTTTTCATAGTTATCCTGTAGTAGCTTTTTTCTAAAGACCAGGGAATTATCAACTAAGGGAACTTGGCAATCAGTTGCAACCTCATGAATAATCTGTTGTAATGCAGCACTGGCATAATGATCAGGATAATTCTGCAAAACTATTTTAATACCTTTTGATTTTGCAAGACGAATTATTTCCAGCAAGTTAAACTTTGTAATCTGCTCACTTTGTATAATACCTGGGTAATCTCTTATTTTTTTAAAATCTGTTTTTCCTAATTTTCCTTTCCTTAGAGATTCATATAATTCAATCAATTCACAACGCGAGTTAATAAACTCGCTTACTGTCAAAGTGACCTTATCTTCCTTTTGTTTAACATCGCCGTTCTTTCCACTTAAAAACTTTTTTAGATTTATTAAACAAATTTTAAATAATTTAAAAGTCTTAAACTTTGATAAAAAGATTTCCGATTTAATAATCCAGTATTTAGAGCCTAAATATTTCTTATACCCTTGGATAATTTTAGGGTCGACTTCGCTATAGTTCCAATGATCATTTGCACCTATAAAAACTATAATTAATCTTGGATTATATTTTTCTAAATTCTTCTTAACTGCCAGAAGAGTTAAAGAAGAATTAAAAGCCAGACCTGCACAGTTAATAACCATAAATTTTCTTTCAGGAAAATTTTCATTTAAAAGTTTTTCTAATCTCTTAGGATATCCTCCATAACCAGGCAAATCATCCATACCCTTAGTGTAAGAATCACCGAAACAATGTATAATATATTGCCTATTCTCTCTGTTATTTGATTCAGAATTAACTTGCTTTTGACTTAAGATATAAAAATAACTAATTATACGTAAACTAATTTCAATTATGCATAATAAAAATATAATGCTGGTAAAAATTAGGAGTATTTTTGATTTCATTATCTTGAAACTTTAAAATAATTATTACAAATATAGCTATACATAGCCTCTGCTATTATCCGATGCCCCTCTTCGTTGGGATGGACATAATCTTCTTTATTCTCTTCCACCCTTAAACTATATCTTTTGTCTTCGGGAAAAAATGGTGCAAGGTCTATATAGTCGATTTTCAATTCATCAAGGGTATAGAGTATAATTCTAGCATTTTGTTTTTCACCAGAGTTACATTCATTGAAAGGCTTTAGGTATGTGAAAACCAGACAAAGAAGCGGTATCTTGTGTTTTTCACATATATCTTTAATTCTCATAAGGTAATACTTACCTTCTTCTTTATTTTTATTGCCCTTCTTTCTAAAATTTCCTATTTCACCTATCTTAACCAACAGCAACCGATATAGATAAGAATGCTTAAAAAGAAAAGGGTTGGGTTTTATTGACCCATAACCACACAAAGGAAATCTATATTTAACCAGACCTTTCTCTGTATCTTTATAACATACGACCATAGAGGTATCAAAATCGTTCATGCCTAATCCTATTATAACCATATCCGGTTGATATTTTAAAAGTCTATATTTTAAGTAATAATAATACTGATCGATGTTGTATCCCCCTACGCCTGCATTCCAGAGTTCAAATCTATACTCTAAATTTTGATTTGCATTCAGCAGTTCTTCAAGCTTCTCGACATACCAGTGCCTTTCGGTGATAGAATCACCGATTACTATTATTCTAAAACAACTTTTATCTTTTTGTAGATTATGTGCTTTTCCTATCATGCCATATCTATTGATAAACCAAGCGGCATTGGGTATTATTTCATATCCCAATTCAATAATAGAGGATGGTCTATAAGGACCTGGCGGGCCGGGTTTATTGTCTGGTTCATAATATTTTTTGAAATCATATCTTACTTCCAAAGTCGGTATTAATCTAATCAAGAATTCAGCAAACAACAGTGAAAGAAATACCGATATAGTAATTAAGATAAGCGGTAATAATGCTTTTTTAAACATACTATCTATTTAAGAAATATCCTTAAGGCATTTAGATATAATTTTAATATTTCAAGACTTTTTACCCGCTTTAGAATATTGAAAACCATTTTCCACCTGAAATAAAACTTTCTATAAGCATATTTTTGTTTTTTAAGAAGATATTTACTTTCTAAACCAAAAGGAATAAATATTGCTTCATCGGGATGTCCTTTATATTTAAACCAGTCAAATGATTTTATTATGCCATATTTAAAATAATTATTGGTTAGCTCTGTGCCCGGATAAGGAGTCATTACAGAAAATGTTGCAGCGTCAAGTGGAAGCATAAGAGCAAATTTTATTGTTTTCTCTATAGTCTGCTCCGTTTCTTCTGGGTTGCCAATTATGAATGAGCCATGTACAACTAAACCAACCCTTTTTGCAGCATTAACTGCAACCTTTACCTGTTGTATTGTGTGGCCCTTTTTTATTATTTTTAATATGTTTTCATCGCCACTCTCAATACCAAAATATATTATTCTGCACCCTGCATCCTTCATTATTTTAAACAATTCTTCATTTAATGTATCCACCCTAGAGCTGATATTCCAAGTTAAATCAATTTTTTTTTCTTTAAGTAAATTACAAAATTTAATAATCTTTTCAGGATAAAATGTGAAAAGGTCATCCTGGAATTGTATTGTCTTTACACCATAATTTTTAACCACAAATTCAATTTCGCGGATAATATATTCAGGCGAAAATCTTCTCCATTCCCTGCCATGCACATTTTGGTCACAGAAAATGCAGTGGAAAGGACAACCTCTGCTTGGAATCATATGGATAAGAGGCTTCCTTTCTGCAACGTATAAATTAGTGCTATAAAGGTTTATGTTCGGCAGGAGATGCCTTGCAGGATAAGGAAGTTCGTCTAAGTTTTCTATTGGCTCCCTAGATTCATTCACAAAAACCTTGCCATTTTTTCTATAACTTATTCCTTTTATTCTTTCTAAATTATCTTCCAAATGCCCACTTTTATAATTCTCTACTATTTCCAAAAATGTATATTCCCCTTCTCCAAATACTCCGATGTCAAAGAATTCAGAATCGGATAGGCTCTCTCTTGGAAGAGAGCTAACATGAGGGCCGCCGATGACAATGAGCATATTATTATTTAGTGACTTTATAGCTCCCGCAAGCTCAATAGCGCTAAAAAATGAAGCCGTGGTTGAAGTCATCCCAACTATGTCCGGCTGATAGTTTTCAATTCGCCTAAGTATCTCGTTTTTGTTAATTTTTTCTGCAATACTATCTATTATTCTTACATTATAGTTATTTTTCTCAAGAACTGCTGCAATATAGCATATCCCAAGAGGCGCAAGAATAGGTGCCATCATAGCATAATCTGAATAAATCTCTTCTTGCCTCATTGGAGGATTCAGTAATATTATTTTTATCATGGAACTTCTTATTTAAGGGCTCCGGATATTCTGTATCTACGATATTCTTCTAAAAAATATTCTTTATGGAGTGTTATCTTATGACCGCCAGGGCTCAAAGGTATATTTAAAGATTCGGCCAGTTCACAAAAAATTTGATGTCTTTTTAATCTCTCAGGATAAGTATTTTGTCCATCGTCTGATTCCCAGAAAAGTGAATGGTTCCAATTGGTAACTGCAAATTCTTCGGGATGATTAAATAAATAAGTGTAGGGGTCAATATGACAGAAGGTCTCGCTGGGATGCACCTGAGTAAATACCTCGCTATTTCTTTTTAGAAAATCTAAGGTCTTCTGGAAATCTTCTTCGGTTTCACCAGGGAAACCAAACATAAAATTAGCCCTAACGCTAATGCCTACTTTATGGGTATCTCTAATAACCCTCTCAGCCACCTCGATATCAAATCTTTTATTCATCTTGTCCAATATCTTCTGTGAACCACTTTCAATTCCATACTCTAGTTCAATACAACCACTGTCTTTCATCTTCTTTAAAAATTCATAGGTTAGTTCTGGCCGAATAACCACTGCCCCTCGCCAGCTTAGTTTCTTCCAATTAGAATTATGGTGTTCTGTTTTTGACTTTACTTCCAGAACTAAATCGCAAAAACGAGAGAGGCTATGCATATTGGCATTAATTACATGGTCATTAAATGTAAAGAAATGGGTATCCCTGTATTTCTTCAGTTGATATTCTACTTCCTGAAAAATCCTTTCACCAGTCATAGACCTGTATTTTATCCAGAATAATTTGGTGCTGCAAAAGACACACTGATAAGGGCATCCTCGACTAGAAAGTATAGGGAGTTGATGTGGATTACCATACGATCGCAGCGAAAAATCGCTGAAATCTGGAAAGGGAAGGCAATCCAGATTTGATATAGGGGGTCGCATTCCACAATCAATTATTTTTCCATTTTCTTTATACATTATACCGGGGCAAAAATCTATTCGCTTCAATTTCTCTATCTTTCCCATTAACTCAGGTAAAATCTCATCGCCCTCTCCTATAACTATTGCATCTACTGCTTCATCTTTAATTAACCATTCTGCAGATTCCTTAGGAAAACACTGTTGTCCACCAAAGATAACAATCTTATCTCTATCTTTTCTTTTAATCCTTTTGGCTAACTCTAAAGATAATTTTTTCGTGGTATTGTATATAGAAAAACCTATGACGGGGGCATCTTCAGATAAAATTTCCTCCACAAATGAATTTAAAAATGTATTATTTTCTTTAATAAATTCTAAGATACATTTCTCATCTTCCCAATGCACATCCTCCTCTGATTTCCATAAGCCCTTTTCTTTATATTTATTATGAACCCGGATATTTAAATCGTATACCTCGATTTCAAAACCCTGCCTTCTTAAACCCGCCACAAGTAAAGCTATTCCTAGGTGCGGTGTTTCAATACCCCAGCTTGGACAGAGGACTAAATTGATTTTCATATTACAAACCCAATCTAAACAAATTTAAGTTATCATTATCTAAATTAGCTTTGGGGAAGTTAACTTTCTTTGTCAAAGAGGAAATAAAATTTTCAAATAATTTTTTTCTTTCCTGTCTAATCTCATAATTATTTTTACCATCCAGAGAATACCAATCATGGGCATTGGAATTAATAACGATATCAAATTCTTCAGGATGGTCAAAGATATAAATATATGGCTCAATCCAGCAAGTAGCCATACTTCCTATATAGGAGAAAAAATCTCGGTTTCGAGAAATAAAATTTAAAGTCTCCTGAAAATCCTCTTCTGCCTCACCGGGAAAGCCAATCATAAAATTCACAACGGTTTCTATGCCTGCGTGGTGAGCGTCTCGCAGTAGCCGCTCAGCCTCATCGATTCGAAAACCTTTTTTCATTTTGTCGACGACTCTCTGAGAACCACTCTCTATTCCGATGTTTAAACCCGAACAGCCTGCCTTTTTCATTTTTTTTAATAAATCAAAATCAAGCCTTGAATCAACAAAAGCAAAACCAGACCAGCAAAATTCTAATTTATCTTGAATAATCAAATCACATAACTTTGATATTTCTTTAAGGTTGGAATTTAAAGCAGGGGAGAAGGAGTCAAAACCGGCTTTGTCAGGATATTTTTGCAATTGGTATTTCATCTCTTCGTATATAAAATGTGCGGTGCGCCAACGATATACAGGTATTGTGCTGGGAGTAGAGCAGTATGTACATTTTTTAGGACAGCCCCGATTAAAAAGGATAGGAAGCATCCTGGTCAAATATTTATCTACGGCAAAACCATCAAAATCAGGAAACGGTAGAGTATCTAAATCTTTCAATGGCAGCCTCATACCGCAATCAATTATCTGACCATCTTTTTTTACAATACTTCCAGCACAGGGCTCGATTTTGTCTGACTTCTGTAACGAATCTACTATCTCCTTTAATGTCTCTTCTGCCTCCCCATAAACTACCGCATCCACTACATCTGATTCAATAAAGGTTCTGCCTGACCAACGCGGAAAACATTCAGGCCCACCAAAAACAACTATTCTCTCTCTATCTATGTCTTTAATTTCCCTTGCTAATTTTAGACTAAGGAATACATTACTATCCCAGACAGAAAAACCAATAACTCTTGCATCGGTTTTCAATATCTCCTGCACATAGTGCTTAAATAATTCATTGTATTTAGAGGCTATGTTCTCTGATAAATCGCCAAGGATACTGACGTCAGGAATAGACCACTTTTCTCTCTCTTCAGTCCCCACACGATGAAAAAGTTCAACATTCAGGTCGAAAATAAATATCTTGTGTCCGGCAGCTTTTAAAAAAGAACTGATATAAGCAAGCCCTATTGGAGGAGGATATGGTAAATTAATACATGGACACCGGACTAAAGAAATTCTCATTACTTACTCAACCTCTTTATAGCTTTTTTAAGCCCCTGAATGAATTGTTTCTTGCTTAGTAGCACTATGAAGCGGAATCCCCAGAGAATAAACGAAATCATTAAAAATCTTTATTCTCTTCTGCCTTTCTGCGTGATTATTTAATCCGGTTTTGGTTTCCCAGAGATCTCCGCCTTCTTTTAAATCCACACCAAATTCTTCAGGGTGCGTGTGTAAATATGACGTGTTTCCAATCCAACATTCACTGGGAAAGGCAACAAAAAAAATATATTCTCTATTCTTTTTAATAAAGTCCATAGTCTGCTGAAAATCGTATTCAGTCTCATTCGGAAAACCAATTATTATATTTAATATAACCTTTATCCCAGCATTATGTGTATCACGAATTATCCTCTGGGCATCTTCTATCTTAAAGCCTTTTCTCATACTACCGATCACCTTCTGTGAGCCACTTTCCAAACCATAACCTAAAGAGCTACATCCTGCTTGCGACATTTTCTTCAATAGTGCAAAATCCATTCCTAGATGTATAATTGCTGAACCTCCCCAATCTATTTTTAAGCCATTCCTGATTATTAAATCGCATAGTTTTAATAATTCTTTAAGATTAAGGTTTAGCGCTGTATCATCAACCTCAAATTTTCGAAGATAAGGATAATTTTTAATTTGATACACCATTTCTTTATAGATGTTTTCTGCGCTTCTAAATCGGCATTTTCTCCAAGTCACCATTGTATTGCAGAAGACGCAACGTCTTAAACACCCCCTGTTAAACATTATTGGAAGTGTATGGAATAAATAATATCTTTCAAGCAAAAATCCAGAGAAATCGGGAAAGGGAAGAGAATCTAAATTCTCTATTTCACTTCTATCCCTACAATCAATCACTTCGCCATTTATTTTTAATAAAGCACCCGGGCAAAAATTGATTTTTCTATTCTTTTCATATCTCTGGGCTATTTCTAAAATAGCCTCCTCGCCTTCTCCCCGGATTACTATATCTACTGCCTCGTTTTTAATAAAACTGTCTCCGTAAAAACTACATTCAGGACCACCGAAGATTATTAACCTGCTTTTATCTTTGTGTTTGATTATCTTTGCCAGGGTCAGACTAACATGTTTAGTAATGGTCCACACCGAAAATCCGATAATATCCGCTTGGCTCTGCAATATCTTTTCTGCCAGAGATTCAAACAGATCATGGTGTTCATTAAAAAATTTATCTACAAACAATTTATCTGCCCACGCCCTCTCTTTTCCTTCCTCGGGCACTTCCATTTCAGTATTTAAATCAAAAATGGATACCTCGAAACCCTTATCTTTTAAATGCGCCGAAAGATAAGCTAATCCAATTAAAGGGCACCTTTTGTAAAAAAAAGGCGGTAAAACTAAAGCAATCCTCATCTTAAATTATAAGCCCTGTATAAACTCTTTGTTTACTATCCCATTAATACAATTAGAATTACACCAGTTTTCTAAATCGCAATTTATAATCTTTTTACGATATAGTTGCATATTTTCACTGTTCCAGATGTCTCCCAAGGGTTCCTTAAATACATTGCCCACCGGAACACGACAGAGACACTCTGGATAGACATTCCCTTCCTGCGTGCCATCAATAAATAAGGATCTCCAGGGTAATAGACAAAATAGTCCATCTCTCTGACTGGATATGGATTCCTTTAAAGTTGAAGGTCCGCCGTTAAACAACGACGACGCAAAGTCACAGCTTACATTTATGCCCAAGGTGTTAGCCCTTTTTATAATCTGAGATATGCAGCGCCTAAGATAATCTTGAGCTTGCCTATCAGCCGGACTGAATATATTTTCTTCCGGACAGATATTTCCGTTCATATACATAAAGTTAAGCCCCCCAAAACCATATTGTAATGCAAAATCGATAAAACTATCCAGGTGCTGATAATTAGAGCGCATCACCACAATGTTGATGATATCCATGGTATCAATTTTGTTGTGCCTTTGTTTTGCTTCTTTAATTAGATTGGCATTTCGGATTAAAGTCTCAAATTTTGCTCCTCTTCTTATATATTCGTAGGTATTTTTATCTGTGCTATCAATAGAAAAAATTAGTCTTGTATTTGTTCTGGCTATAGTCTCAGCCCACTCTTCCGTAATAAGCAAGCCGTTAGTATTTATCTCCTGGGTTAACTGGGGATATCGAGAGGCTTCTTGAAAAAACTCTTTGAAATAGTCAACCATAAATACTTCTCCGCCTTGCCACATAATTAAATCTAAATATGGAAAGAACTCAACAATCTGCTCAATAGTTTTCTCAGGTAAAGTAAAATTACTGGATTTTCTCTCACACATTATGCAGTTTATATTACACCTGCCTGTCAAAATAACCATGAGCCTTCTTAATTTGGAGTCGAGTTTGATTTTCTTCTGTTGTATCTCCAGTTGATTAAGTTTTTTGTTTTCTAAGTACCGACTTTCTAATTTATCTACGGACTTGCGAGAATCCCTCGGGATAACCCAATGTTGCGACCAATTATCTTCTTCGCCTTCTATCATACACCTCCAACAAAAACAATGTTCACTTTCACAAGGTAAAGGTTCCTCCAACAGTTTAAAGGTACCGTCGATTAAATTACCTATTTTTTCAGCCTTATTTGCACAACACCGGTAAGCATCCCCAATGGGATAAATCTTGGCATACATCTGACCCATCCGGCATGGTTTGCCTTTAGTATTTTTTTGTCCCGAGCCTGTTTTCCATTCTACAGTTTTCTTATTAACAATATCGTCGTTA
>JAGUYA010000091.1 GCA_020061545.1 Candidatus Omnitrophota bacterium | reverse complement strand
GATACCGGGATTACCTTATGGCAGGCATACCTTTTACTGTTTGTAAACATTCTATTATGCCCTATGTTTCTGGAGAGATATTTTACGAAGAGCGAAAAGGTGAATTTGACCAGTATCGGGTTTCCTCGGGAGTTTCCCTTAATCTAACTAAAGATATCGTATTTGATATTTATTATCTTTTGCGCAGCGATAAAGACAGCACAACCAGGGACGACTGGACAGATGCAAATGTCTTGGGAACCGCTTTGACCTTCAGTTTTTAAGGCGGCAGAGAAAAATTTTTATTATATGTTTAAACGCGTAAGAAAAGGCCTTTCTGTCCTGATTATTATTTTAGCTTTTTGGCAGTTCGGCTCAGACTTTAAGTTAATTAATCCGCTGATTATGCCTGCGCCCTTAGACGTACTAAAATCCCTCTTTTTGATGTTGCTCAAAGGGCCGCTGCTGGTGGATATATGGTCCAGCACCAAGAGAGTTTTTGTGGGATTTTTATTTGCTTCTTTGGTCGCTGTCCCCTTAGGAATAACTTTGGGATGGAACAGGTCTCTTTCCCATTATTTTCTACCTGTCATAGAGCTCCTGCGCCCTATACCGCCGATAGCTTGGATTCCTCTGGCGATTCTTTGGTTCGGGATAGGCGATAGTTCCAGTTATTTTATTACTAGCCTTGCCTCTTTTTTCCCCATATTTGTTAATTCCTTTGCTGGCGCTAAAAATGTAGAAAAAGTCTACATTAATGCTGCGTTGAGTCTCGGTGCCTCTAATAAACTAATCGCAACCGATATTTTAATTCCTTCTACGCTACCTTTCATATTTACGGGAATGAGGTTGGGCTTAGGAGTGGCCTGGATGAGCGTGATTGCTGCTGAGCTTATTGCTGCCCGCTCCGGTCTGGGCTATATGATTCAGTTGCATCGCATGCTGCTGGAGACGCAAAAAGTTATCTCCGGCATGGTCGTCATCGGCAGCATTGGTTTCGCCATGAATTTGTTTATGCTTTATCTGCAAAAGAAATTTATTCCCTGGAAGCCCGATTAAGAGGTTAGAAAATTGATACCTAAGATAAAGGTAGAAAATCTTACTAAAAAGTTTGAGTTTAAAAGGGACAAGACTTATATTGAGGTCCTTCAAGACATTTCTTTTTCTATTAATAGTAATGAAATCTTTAGTATCATCGGCCCCAGCGGCTGTGGCAAGACCACCCTTTTATATATTATCTCAGGTTTTATCAAACCTGATACCGGCAAGATTTATTATGATAGTGAATTAGTCACCTCTCCTTCTCCTCGGCGCACGGTAATCTTTCAGGAATATGGGTTGTTTCCTTGGATGACCGTAGAAGAAAATATAGAATTTGGACTCAAGGCAAAGGGTATTCTTAAGGATGAACGAAGAGACAGAGCTAGGAAGTTTGTGGAGCTTGTGCACTTAAAAGGATTCGAAGACAAATACCCCCATGAGTTATCAGGGGGGATGAAACAGCGGGTGGGTATTGCCCGCGCACTGGCAATAGACCCAGAGGTGGTATTGATGGATGAGCCATTCGCCTCCCTGGATTCCTTGACCCGGGAGATTATGCAGGAGGAGGTCTTAAGAATCTGGGAGGCAACACAGAAAACCTTAATCTTAATCACGCATAATATAGAAGAGGCGGTTTTTTTAAGTGATAGGGTGATGATAATGACCGCGCGGCCAGGAAGGAAAAAAGAAATTGTTTCTGTTGATCTGCCCAGATCACATCGTCAAGAGATCAAGAGAGACATACGCTCTCTTAAACTTACAAACTATATCTCCCAAAGTTTAAGGGAAGAGACTTTAAAGGGCATAGAGGAAGGAGGAATAAGGTTGATTAAGGTGTTGGGGGATATTCGGCTGGGAGGGTCTTTAAATAGAAAGAGGGGATAAACGATGAGAAAAATAATTAGCGGGATATTCAGCGGTATATTATTTTTTACCATACTCCACCTCTGTTATGCTGCAGATAAATCAAAGACATTGATTCGTATTGCTTATCCCACAGCTACTTTGATTAACGGACAGATAGGCCAGGTTTTATTGAGGACAAATATTTTGAAAAAAAACAACCTAAATGGCGAAGTCACTGGTTTTCTATACGGCCCACCAATGATGGAGGCATTGGTGTCTAATAAGGTAGATGTGGCTTTTACCTCAGAGGTGCCTGCTACTTTACCTTTAGCTCAAGGTCATAAAGCAACTATTATCGCCACATTAGGTTCTCTGGGTAGAAGCGCTATTATGGTTTTGCCAGATTCGCCTGTTAAGCAGACAAGAGATTTAAAAGGTAAAAAGATAGGAGTTCCTTTTGGCTCATCTCCTCACCGCAATCTCTTAGTAATGCTTAGAGCTGCGGGCTTGACGGCGGGTAAGGATGTTGAGGTATTGAATATCGGAAAAGATGAGGTAGCTTCTGTATTGTTAAAGGGCGGAGTCGATGCTATTACAATCTGGGATCCGGCAGTAGAACAATATAGGCAAAAGAATAAATTTAAGATTATAGAAGCGCAAGAATACTTTTCTGTAGTCATAATGAACAATGAATTTATCGAAAAGAATCCCCAGGGTGCAATTAATTTTCTGGCTGCCCTTAAGGAAGCAGTGTTGTTTATGGCTACGCATAAGGATGAGGTAAATAAGTGGTTTGGAGAAATCTCACGGTTAGACCCTGAGATTATCAAGATATGCTCTAATTTTAATTCCAACTATTGCAATGTAAAAAAGATAAGTGATGTAGATATTGCGCTGAGCGACGATTTCTTGAAGGAGATGAAAGAAAGTGCAGAATTCACCGCAACTCAAAAATTAGTTCCTCAAGAAGCAGATATCCTTAAGGCTATAAACCCTCAGTTACGGTTAGAGGCAGAGAAGAAATTAGATGATAATACCTATGGTCCGTCAAGGGTAACTATAACCAATGACTAATAGTTTAGAACTTGCTTTAGAAGGAGGCT
>JAGUYA010000090.1 GCA_020061545.1 Candidatus Omnitrophota bacterium | reverse complement strand
TTGTGGGCGTATGGGGTCTGTGGACACATAATTGGAAGATTATCGCTTGTGCTATTACACTGCTTGTCCTGGGACATCTTTTTCCCTACAAAAAGTAATTGTGGATTTAAAAATATTAAATAAACTGGGTAATGAATAAAAAGACACTTATACTGACTAATAGTCAGGTTCAGCGTCTTATTGATATGCCTTCTGTGTTGAAGGTAATAAAGAATACATTTATGCTTTATGGTAAAAATTTGGTCCAGATGCCAGCAAAGATTTATCTACATCTTGACAAATACAACGGTGACTTCAGGGCCATGCCCGCATATATTGAAGGCATGGGTGAGCCTTGCGGTTTAAAATGGGTGAATGTGCATCCTAAGAATAGGCGCTTTGGACTACCTGCAGTTATGGCAGTGATAATTTTAAGCGATTCTAAAACAGGATTTCCGCTGGCTATCATGGATGGTACTTATATTACAAATTTAAGGACAGGTGCAACAGGTGGTATCGCCGCAAAATATCTGGCAAGAAAAGATACATCTATTGTAGGTTTAGTAGGATGCGGTGCACAGGCGAGGACACAAATTTTGGCGCTCAAAGAATTATTTAAGATAAAATTAGTTTATGTGTGGGGCAATAAACATGAGTACGCAAGACAATTTTTAAAGGACACCAAATATCTTGGTCTTAAGATGGAAATAAAAGAGAAGATTTCTGACTGTGTGAAACAAGCGGATATCGTGGTGACCACCACACCGGTTAGAAAACCAATTGTGAAATCTGAATGGATAAAAGAGGGTACACATATTAATGCCATAGGCGCTGATGCCAGAGGAAAAGAGGAATTAGAACCAGCGATACTAAAAAGGGCAAAGGTCATTGTTGATGATAGAATACAAGCAATGCATAGTGGTGAGATAAATGTGCCGATTGCCAAAAAGATAATCAAAGAAAACGATATATATGCTACGCTGGGAGAAGTTATCTTGGGTGAGAAAAAAGGTCGCCTCTTTAAAGATGAAATAACTCTCTTTGACTCTACGGGCCTTGCAGTTTGTGATGTAGCAGTAGCAAATTTAGTATATAAGAAGGCTCTGAAAAATAAAATCGGCAGCTGGGTTAGGATTTTAAATTAGGGCATAGAAGATGATTAAAAGTTTTAGGCACGCCTGCGTAGTAGTGAAGAATTTAGATAAATCTTTAAAATTTTATCGGGATATTTTGGGCTTGAAAGTTTCTAAAATTCTCACCGCCGAAGGGAAGTATCCCCAGACAGTACTAAATATAAAAGGCATAAAATTAACTTATGTAAAGATGCGCACCAAAGGTCAACCTAAAAATAGTCCTTCTGTATTTGAATTGCATTATTGGAAAAAGCCCAAAATTTCCGCAAAAGCCAGATACAATCATATATCTTTTACAATCCAAGATTTAGACCGTGAATACAAGAGATTAAGTAAATTAGGAGTAAGATTTATTTCCCCGCCTATGCAGGCGCCATGTGGTTATACCCAGATCTGTTTTGGTTATGACCCGGATAATAATTTGATAGAATTTGTAGAAGACTTAAAAAAATGAAAAGCGGTATTACGCACTTTGCCTCTTTAGCCTACCTTATTAAAATTCTAAGGAATTTTTCTTAAGGAGAGTTCATTTATGCGACAGATATATTTACTTTTGATAATCTTAGTTTTAATTATAGGTAACCAGAAGTTTGTAGTTGCTCAAGGCGCAGTAACACAGGCCTCGCCTTCAGTAGACTTTAAGGCTTTACGGGAAGATATGATGAGAACCCAAATTGAGAGACGGGGCATTAAAGATAAGAAGGTATTAGATGCGATGCGCAAAGTAGAAAGGCATAAATTTGTTCCTTTGATTTATCAACGTTTTGCTTATGATGATGCGCCCTTACCCATTGGCGAGGAGCAAACCATCTCCCAACCCTATATTGTCGGCCTGATGACTGAACTTTTGCAACTTAAAGGTAATGAGAAAGTTTTAGAAATAGGCACAGGTAGCGGTTATCAGGCAGCAATATTGGCAGAATTAGCCAAAGAGGTCTATACTATTGAAATCCTACCTGAATTGGCTAATCGCGCAGAGAAATTACTTCAGGATTTAGGTTATAAAAATATTAAAGTGAAATGTGGCGATGGAAATTTCGGTTGGAAAGAGGCAGCTCCTTTTGATGGTATAATCGTTACTTGCGCCTCTGGAGATGTTCCGCAAGCCTTAATTGCACAATTAGCTGATGGTGGTAGGATGGTTATACCCATAGGAACTGATTATCAGGAATTAAGATTATTAGTTAAGACTAAGAATAAAATAGAGCAAACTAATATTATACCTGTGAGATTCGTCCCGATGATTAAAAAAAAACTAAAACCATGAAATTTAAAAGTCTCCATCCTTGGGATTTAAGTCCCCCTCAAGCAATAAAAGTGCAAAATAAATTAAAGGGAAAGATAAAACTAAAGAAGTGGTCTGGCACCCTAAAATTGGTTGCTGGAGCAGATGTGGCTTTTAAGAAAGGGAGAGCCTTGGCAGCAGTGGTAGTGGTGAGTTATCCTGAATTTAAAGTAATAGAATGTGTGCGTAAGAGCACTAAAATTTCTTATCCTTATATACCTGGCTTGTTGACTTTCAGAGAAGGACCGGTTTTAGAGAAATGTTTTAAGGTCTTAAGAAACGAACCTGATGTAATTATCTTTGATGGTCAAGGCATAGCCCATCCCAGGAATATGGGTCTGGCGACACACCTCGGTATTCTTCTAAATAAGCCCTCTATCGGATGTGCTAAGACCTTGCTCTTTGGAAATTATGTAGAACCTCCGGCTTTACGCGGTGCGTTTTCTTATCTTTTAGATAAACAGGGAAAAAAGATAGGCGCGGTTTTAAGAACCAGAGATTTTACCAAACCCGTTTATGTCTCACCCGGCCATAAGATTAACCTTACCAGTTCTATTAAAATTATTTTGCTTTGTACTGGAAAATATCGCTTGCCTCAGCCGTTGCGGCTCGCCCACCATCTTACTAAACATTCAAAAAATCTCTTACCAAAGTTGAAATTTCTGTTATAATTATTTTTAAAATACGTAGATGAATTAAAAATTACGTCTGTTTATTTGTTAAGTACAAAGTCTTAAAAACAGGAGAAGAGAGATGATGTTATTGTTCTGGATAGTTTTCTTTGGTGTGATTGCCCTGACCTTTTATGCCCTGAGTATTTCTGGTGATTCAGGGGCAAAGGCAAAAATTAAAAAAGGACAGGTCAAAGACTCACTCGAAGTTAAAGAGGCAGAGATTGCTGCCAAACAGCAAAAGATCTTAGAACTCCAAGGCCAAATTAATGCTTTAAAAAGCGAATTAGAAAAAGCAGGGACTGATTACAACCACATAAAAGATGAATTGGAATTAGCAAAAAAGAAAGAAGCGGACTTTAAAGAAGAGTTACTCAAGAGAGAACAGTGGGTCAAGACAAGCGATGAGGCTTTACAAAAAATTAAGGCGCAGAATTCAGAAACCGAGAAGAAATTCGCCATTAAAGAAAAAGCACTAGAGGAAGAATTCGCCAAGAATGTAGAATTAAACAGACAGGTTCAGGAATTAAGCGATAAAGTTAAGTTGTTAGAGAAAGAAAATAAGGATAAATCCAATGAGATAGAAATTCTTAAGCGCCGGGTTCAAGACCGTATCAATGAAGCCCAAACGCTCACTAAGACCGTAGAAGAGATGAAAGAAGAAAAAGAACATAGCCAGTGGGTTCCCAAGAGAGAATTCAATAAATTGAATGAAGAATATGCCGCGCTTGAAGAGGAATCAGAGAAAAAAGAACAGAGAATAAAGGTCTTATCAGATGAGATAATCCAGTTAAGGAATCAACTCAAGAGTAAAGAAGAGTCGGTTAGGCGGCAACCAGAACAGCCGGTAGACAAAGAACCTCCCATCGAAAAACAGAAAGGCACAGAGCAAGCAGAGAAAGAGCCGCCGAAGGAGGAGAAATGAAGGTAAAAGAGATAATGACCAAAGAACTGGTGAGCATAAAACCCGATGATAATGCCAAAGATGCTTTAGATATTTTATTTAAAATGCAGATCAGTGGCCTGCCTGTAATTGATACACAAGGAAGGTTGGTAGGGATGTTTACGGAAAAGGATATTTTAAAACAAATTCTACCCTCTTACGAAGTAGCGCGCCTTATGCTCACCCAGAAGATAAGACGTATTCCGGTCTTACCTTTGAGGATTTTATTTTAAAGGCGTTTCCGATAATGTGTATTTGCCTTTTGGCTACTATATCTTGGGTAATATTTTGGTATAGAAAAGCAATT
>JAGUYA010000071.1 GCA_020061545.1 Candidatus Omnitrophota bacterium | reverse complement strand
TTGACAAAACAGCAAATCCGTAGTAAAATTCTCTTGAAACTCAAAACACAGAAGGAGGAAAACCGAGAGAGAAAAAGCAAGATAATAAAGAAGAAACTTTTAAGAACACGGGAATTTATTAAGGCAAAAACAGTGATGTTTTACATCGCGTTTGATGGCGAGGTGAATACAGAAGAAATGATAAAAGAAGCAAAAAGATTAGGTAAGATAGTCGCGGTGCCGGTCTGTAAGAGGGGCAAAATAAAAATAATACCCTGCCTATTACAAAATAAGGCAAGACTTAAAAAATGCCGCTCTTACGGCGTATGGGAACCTGCGATTAAAAAACCGGTTCACTTAGAAGATTTAGACCTTGTAATTGTGCCAGGCGTTGCCTTTGATAAGCAAGGGTTACGTTTAGGACGGGGTAAGGGTTGTTATGATTCTTTTTTAAAGAAACTTCCTGATGATGTAGTTTCGATTGGCCTGGCCTTTGATTTTCAAATCTTACCTGCTCTACCCGCCACCTCTGCTGATGTAAGTGTCCACAGGGTCATTTTTGCCTAACCGCAAAAGCGCGAAATAAACAGTAAAATATACACTATACACTCACACCGCAAAAAAAACGCTAAAGAAAAATTTTGCGTTAAAGCGTGCGTAAATATTATAAAAAATAACTTTTGCGTTTTAGCGATTGTAAGGGAGGTTGATTAAACGATGTTAAATATATTTATATTTATAGCTATTGCTTTAATCGCAGGCTATCTTGGGTATTTCTTCAGAAGATACGTAGCGGAAAGAAAAATTCAGGATGCCGAGACAAAAGTAAAACTTATCTTGGAGCAGACGAAAAAAGAGGCCCAGGATAAACGGCGAGAAGTAGAACTGGAGGCAAAGGATCTCTTATATCGGATGCGTCAGGATTTTGAGCGGGAAACAAAGGATAGGCGCCAGGAGATATTAAATTCCGAGAAGAGACTGGCGCAAAAAGAAGAAAACATCGACCGCCGCCTCCAGCTTTTGGAGAGAAAAGAAAAAGAGACTGAAACCAGACAAGAGAATATCAAGAAACAGGAGGGGTCTCTAAAAGCAAAGGATAATCAGCTGCATTTACTGATTGCAGAAGAAAAAGAAAGATTGCAGAAGATCGCTTCTCTATCCGCGGAAGAGGCAAAGCAGATTTTACTTAATCGCCTCAATGAGGAATTGAATGCCGAGAAAGCAATATTTATTAAAAAACAAGAAGAAGAATTGCGTAGCATTATGGATAAAAAAGCCAAAGAGATGATTAGTCTGGCTATCCAAAGATGCGCAGCTGAACACGCGGTAGAGTCAACGGTAAGCGTGGTGGCTTTACCTAACGACGATATGAAAGGCAGGGTTATCGGAAGAGAAGGAAGAAACATCCGTGCCTTAGAAATGGCTACTGGCGTAGATGTAATTATTGACGATACGCCTGAGGCAGTAACCCTATCTGCCTTTGATGCTGTGCGCAGGGAAATCGCGCGCTTGAGTTTAGAGAAACTCATCAGCGATGGCAGGATTCACCCGGGTAGAATAGAAGAGATAGTAGAGAAGACTAGGAAAGAGATGGATGAGAAGATTCGCGAGGAAGGAGAACACGCCGCATTTGAGGCGGGAGTGGATAATTTGCACCCGGAGTTAATCAAACTCATTGGTCGCCTGAAATACCGCACCAGTTTTGGTCAGAATGCCCTGCAGCATTCCAAGGAAGTAGCTTTTCTTTTGGGCGTGATGGCTTCAGAGGTGGGGTTGGATTTTAAACTGGCGCATAGGATTGGCCTGTTACACGATATTGGAAAAGCAGTGGACCATCAAATTGAAGGTACGCATGCCAAAATAGGAGCAGACTTGGCCAGGAGATATAATGAATCCCCAGAAGTCTTAGCCAGCATTGAGGCACATCACGAAGAAACAGAACCCAAGAGTTTCTATGCTATGTTAGCGGTGGCAGCAGATGCCATCAGCGCTGCCCGGCCAGGTGCGCGTCGGGAGACATTAGAGACATACATTAAGAGATTGGAGAAATTAGAGTCCATTGCTAATCTTTTTAAGGGTGTGGAGAAATCTTATGCTATACAGGCGGGTCGGGAAATACGTGTTATTGTCCAGCCGGAGAAAATCGCAGATAGCGATGCCGTTAATCTGGCACGCGACATCCGTAAAAAAATAGAAGAAGGGATGGAATATCCTGGCCAGATCAAGGTAACGGTCATTAGAGAAACCCGGGCCATTGAATACGCTAAATAGGTGTTCGGTACACCAAGGACCTGATTGCTATGAATATTTTATTTATCGGTGACATAGTAGGTAGTCCAGGCAGGGAAGCAGTAAAAAAACTTTTGCCCGAATTACAAAAAGAATATCATCTTGATTTTGTGATTGCCAATGCCGAAAACGCTGCTGGCGGTTCGGGTATCACGCCTAAGGTTGCCGAGGAATTATTTGAGACAGGAATCAATGTCCTTACCTCTGGAGACCATATCTGGAAAAAGCGGGAAATCTTTGAGATTATTGATCAAGAGGAAAGGATTTTAAGGCCGTTGAATTTCCCCGCTGGCGTGGCAGGCAGAGGTTTTGGTTTATTTAAGACAAAGAGCGGCCTTAAGATAGGCGTAGTGAATGTGAATGGTAGGGTTTTTATGGAAGCATTGGAGTGTCCTTTTAAGACCGCTAAGGCTGCAATCGAGGAATTATCTAAAGAGACAAAGATAATCATTGTCGATATCCATGCCGAAGCCACTTCAGAGAAGGTGGCCTTGGGTTGGTATCTGGATGGTAAAGTCTGTGCCATTTTAGGTACACATACGCACATACAAACTGCGGATGAGAGGATTTTACCCGGAGGCTCTGCCTACATTACGGATGTGGGTATGACTGGGCCCCTGGATTCGGTTATCGGCAGAAGGATAGAAGATGTTTTAGAAAGATTTATTACCGGCGTTCCTACTAGATTCGAGGTAGCCAAAGAAAACATTCAGCTGCAAGGAGCAATCTTAGATATTGATGATATGGGAAAGGCAAGGTCTATTCTAAGGATACAAAGGAAAGTAACTTAAATGAAAAAAGTTATGAGTTATAAGTTATGGGTTATGAGTTTTTTTGCCTTTTTATTTTTAACTCATCACTCATCACTCATCACTCATCACTATTGTTTTGCCCAGCAAACCGAAGAGCTCGGGTTTACCCTGGATGTTGATTCACCCACCATTCCCTTACCTAAAATTTTCAAGCCTAATATGGATTTAAGCGGCCGGGGATTCCATCGGCATGCTTACTGGCCACAAGGACTGGCAGCGAATGAGGTTTTGGATATCTGGGGAAAGGACATTGGATTTAACTATATCTATCGTCTGCAGTATAACCTCTGGGAGATAAATCAGCTCGCCAAGGATAAGGAAGCGCAGGATAAATTATTAAATAATTATGAAAATATCATTAAGAAAATAACCGAAGCAGGTGGGATAGTTATTTTGGATATATTTAGTACGCCGCCGGGTTTGGGTAAAGCCCTGGATAAAAAGAGTCCGCCTTGGAATTTCGGGGTATTTAAGGAATTAATCAAGAGCTACATTAAGAATTTAAGTTGCGACAAAAGATATAATATCTGGTATGAGGTTTGGAGTGCGCCTGACCTGGATGATTTCTTTTTGGGCAGAAAACAAGAATACCTTAATCTGTATCGGGCGGTTGCGGAGAGTGTAAAAGAACTGAGCAGCGAAACCAAGATTTATATACCTGTAGGTGGACCGGCGTCGAGCTGGTGGTTTCAGAACTTTGATGCCAATACCATCGTTACGCCTGAAAGAAGTTTAATCTACGAACTCATTAAATTCTGTTACCGTTATC
>JAGUYA010000129.1 GCA_020061545.1 Candidatus Omnitrophota bacterium | reverse complement strand
TACAGGATTTATTAAAAGAATTAGACCTGGATGCTTATTCTCGTAAATTGCGCCGCGATTTAGGCAAGTCCAAAGAAATAATGACCAATCGCAAGACTTTAAAAAGTCTCAAGATTATCGAAGATTTCAAAAAGTCTGGCAATAAGCCAGAATGGATGGTTTTAGAGGTTTTGCCAGTTATCCCCCCGGATTTAAGGCCTTTGGTTCCGTTAGACGGCGGAAGATTTGCTACTTCAGATCTTAATGATTTATACCGCCGGGTGATAAATCGCAATAATCGCTTAAAGAAACTTATAGAGTTAAGCGCCCCCGAGATTATTATCCGTAATGAAAAACGCATGCTCCAGGAAGCAGTGGATGCGCTTTTAGATAATGGTCGGCATGGTAGACCTGTCATGGCCGCTAATAATCGCCCCTTGAAATCACTTGCAGATATGCTGAAAGGCAAACAAGGTAGATTCAGGCAGAATCTCCTGGGTAAACGCGTAGATTATTCTGGCCGTTCAGTAATTGTGGTGGGACCACAGCTGAAATTACACGAATGTGGCCTGCCAAAACAGATGGCCCTGGAGTTATTTGAGCCATTTATTATTAAAAAGCTGAGAGAAAGAGGATTCGTGCATACTATAAAAGGTGCGCGCAGGATGGTAGAGCATGGAAAAATTGAAGTCTGGGATATTCTGGATGAGGTAATCCAGGACCATCCCGTGTTTTTAAACCGTGCGCCCACATTACATCGTTTAAGCATCCAGGCATTTCAGCCTATTTTAATTGAAGGTAAATCCATAAAGATTCATCCCTTAGTCTGCACTGCCTTTAACGCTGATTTTGATGGCGACCAGATGGCAGTGCATGTGCCCTTGTCATTAGAAGCTCAAATCGAAGCCAAGCTACTCATGCTTTCTATAAACAATCTATTTTCTCCCGCAGATGGAAGGCCGATTGTGACTCCCACCCAAGACACTATTTTAGGCGTTTCATATCTCTCCAAGGAAAAGCCTGGCGCAAAAGGAGAAAATAAAATATTCGCCCATCCTGATGAAGTCACCATTGCTTATGAGGATAGGGAAGCAGACTTACATGCCAAGATAAAATTAAGAATAGATTCCCTGTTTGACTTAGAAGAAAGAAAACTTATCTTGCAAAAACAGATTATTTCTACTACCGTTGGTAAGGTTATATTTAACCAAATATTACCTTTCGGGTTTGGTTTTGTAAATAAAGAATTAAATAAAACTAATGTGGGTGATATTGTAGCTGAATGTTACAAACGTTTTGGTCATAGCAGGACGATTGGGTTACTCGATGATATTAAGAGATTAGGGTTTGAATTTGCCACTCTGGGTGGCATCTCTATTGGTATAGATGATTTAGAAATTCCCAAAGCTAAAGGGGAAGTTTTGAAAGAAGCAAAGCAAGAAGTCGCCAGGACTGAAGAGCAATATCGCAATGGCGTTATCACTGATAGAGAGCGACACAATAAGGTCATTGATGTCTGGACCCATGCGACGGATAAGGTGGCTGAACTTTTGTTTAAAGAAATGGACCCTTTTAACCCTATATTTATGATGGCAGACTCAGGAGCAAGGGGTTCAAGATTACAGGTAAGGCAATTAGCAGGTATGCGCGGGCTAATGGCTAAACCTTCAGGTGAAATTATTGAGACCCCTATCACTGCCAATTTTAGAGAGGGCTTAAACGTACTAGAATACTTCATTTCCACTCACGGTGCGCGTAAAGGCCTGGCTGATACTGCACTGAAGACTGCAGATGCGGGTTATCTTACCCGCAGGCTCGTAGATGTTGCCCAAGAAGTTATTGTTACAGATGAAGATTGCGGTACGCTTAACGGAATTACTGTTTCTGCAATTATCGAAGGCGATGAAGTGATGGTGAGTCTCAAGGACCGTATAGTAGGTAGAGTAGCACTGGATAATGTAGTTGATATTATTACTGATGCGGTTATTGTAGAAGCAGGTTCTGAGATTACCGAAGAAAAAGCAGAAATGATCGAGAGATTAGGGATTGAGAAGATACGCATCCGTAGTGCCTTAACCTGTGAAGTTGGGAGGGGAGTTTGTATCAAATGTTACGGTCGCAACCTTGCTACAGGAAGATTGGTGGAGTTAGGCGAGGCAGTAGGAGTAATTGCTGCACAGAGTATTGGTGAGCCGGGTACGCAATTGACCATGAGGACATTCCATATCGGTGGTACTGCTTCCCGAATTGTGGCGCAGTCATTTATAAAAGCCAAGAATAAAGGAATAATTAAATATCATAATCTTCGGGTGGTAACAAAAAATAGAGGGTTTATTGTTTTAAATAGAAACGGCTCCATCAGTATAAATGATAAACAAGGAAGAGAGTTGGAGCGTTATGCTGTGCCGCAAGGCGCTTTTATCAATATTACCGATGACGATGAGGTAACAAAGGGTGTTTCTTTTATTCACTGGGATCCTTATACCCAACCTATTCTTACGGAGGTTACAGGACTGGTAAAATATGAGGACCTGCGTGAAAATGTTACGGTGAGAGAAGAGCTGAATCCGGTGACAAAATTAACCGAGCACGTGGTCGTGGAGCATAAACAGGAATATCATCCGCAGATATTAATTTTGGATGAGAAGAAAGAAGTTATGGGTATATATCCTATTCCGGTAGGGGCACATATATTAGTCAATGATGGTCAAAAAATAACTGCAGGTGCACTTTTAGCTAAAATACCCCGGTTAGTTGTAAAAACCAGGGATATCACTGGTGGTCTTCCGCGAGTGGCGGAATTGTTTGAAGCCAGGCGGCCAAAGGACCCGGCAATTATCAGTGAAATAGATGGTTTTGTGGAATTCGGTGAGACCAAGAGAGGTCAGCGCGTAATTATTGTCAGATCTGCCACTGGTATGCAGAAGGAATATGTTATCCCTCATGGTAAGCACCCTAATGTTTATAAAGGCGATAAGGTTATGGCTGGCCAGCAATTAACCGATGGACCGGTGGTTTTACAAGATATCTTAGGGGTCTGTGGCGATAAGGTGTTACAGGAATATTTAGTGAACGAAGTCCAAGAGGTTTATAGACTCCAGGGGGTGCACATAAACGATAAACACATTGAATTGATTATTAGGCAGATGTTGAAAAAGGTCAGGATTGAAGACCCGGGTGATACAGAATTTTTAGCCACCCAACAAGTGGACAAATGGAAATTTCAAAAAGAGAATATGCGCGTCATTAAAAAAGGTGGTAAACCTGCTGTGGCTACGCCTTTACTCTTAGGTATTACTAAAGCTGCCCTGACTACAGAAAGTTTTATTTCTGCCGCCAGTTTCCAGGAGACCACGCGGGTCCTTACTGAAGCAGCAGCTTCTGGAAAATCTGATGAGTTGTTCGGTCTTAAGGAAAATGTGATTGTAGGCCATCTTATTCCTGCAGGCATGGGTTTTCATGCCCATCGGGAAATTGAAGTTACCAAAGTTACCGAGAGTGCAAAGAAAGACTGACCAGAGACTAAATAGACAGGTTACGTGTACCGTTTACCGTGTACCGTTTACCGTTACGGTTAACGGTGAGCGCTACGTGTAACATTACAGGTAAGTGAAATGCCCACTATTACACAACTAATTAGATTAGGTAGGATATCTAAAAAGAAAAAGACAAAATCACCGGCCTTAAAAGGTTGCCCGCAGAGGAGAGGCGTTTGTCTTCAGGTGCGGACGATGACGCCCAAAAAACCCAATTCTGCTTTAAGAAAGATTGCCCGTGTGAGATTAACCACTGGCATAGAAGTTACTTCATATATACCGGGTGAAGGGCATAATTTGCAAGAACACTCAATAGTTTTAGTCAGGGGAGGCCGGGTAAAAGATTTGCCTGGAGTAAGATATCATATTGTCCGAGGTACCCTTGATGCAGCGGGCGTGAATCAACGTAGAAAATCACGCTCTAAATATGGTGCAAAGAGACCGAAATGAAAATAAGGTTGCATGATGTTACAGGACGTTACAAGAGGTTACAAGAGGTTACTAAAAAGCAACTTCTTGTACCCTCAATTAACCTCTTGTAACCTCGGGTAACCTCGAAAAGAGAAATGAGAAGACGAAAAGCCCAAGAAAAAGAGGTATTGCCAGACCCTAAGTTTAACAGTAAGGTCGTGGCCAAGTTTATCAATATGGTTATGCTTAAAGGTAAAAAATCTATTGCCGAGAAAATAGTCTACGGCACTTTTGACATTATAAAACAGCGGCTTAATGAACCAGATACACTGAAGGTTTTTCATAAAGCAATAGATAATGCCAGGCCTCGCCTAGAGGTAAAGCCAAGACGGGTAGGAGGAGCAACTTATCAGATACCGATTGAGGTGAAACAAGAACGTGGTACTTCCATCGCCTTACGCTGGATGAGGGATTTTGCGAAAACCAAAAAAGGCAAGTCCATGAAGGATAAACTGGCAGAAGAAATCATTGCCGCTTATAAAGGCGAAGGCGCCACTATAAAGAAGAGAGACGATACGCATAAGATGGCGGAGGCAAATAAGGCCTTTGCCCATTTTAGATGGTAGGAAATGAAAAATACCCCCTTAGAAAAAGTCAGAAATATAGGCATCATTGCCCATATCGATGCAGGTAAGACCACCACTACCGAGCGCATACTTTATTATACGGGCAAAACCTATAAAATCGGTGAGGTAGATGAGGGTACTGCCACCATGGATTGGATGGTTCAAGAGCAGGAGAGAGGCATTACTATCACTGCTGCTTGCACTACTTGCAACTGGAAGGACTTTTGCATCAATTTCATTGATACGCCAGGGCATGTGGATTTTACCGTGGAGGTAGAAAGGTCTTTAAAGGTTCTGGATGGAGCAGTGGTTATCTTCTGTGGCGTGGGTGGAGTTGAACCGCAATCAGAAACAGTCTGGCGTCAAGCTGACCGTTATGG
>JAGUYA010000121.1 GCA_020061545.1 Candidatus Omnitrophota bacterium | reverse complement strand
TCTGGCTTAATCTCTAATGTTCTTAAAATTTCTGCCACCTGATCTTTAATCTTTTCATGCTTAATTAAGACAATCTTAAGACCCCTGGCTTGGGGTAAGCGCTGGTTGCGGGTTAAAATTATCCGCTCATCCCTCAAGGACTGAATAATCAATGAACTCAGATTATCTTGGTTAAAATATACTGTGTCAAATCCTAAGATCCTCAGCCACTTAGCCAGCCTACCTAATTCTTTGGTCAGGATAAATTTCATTAATCCTACCTTTACAGATAGTATATTCCACCGCACCAGTTAATTTTTTGCCCAAAAAAGCTGAATTTTTCGATTTAGATAAAAAATCTTCTTTCTCCACCATCCATTCCTTATCGGGTGAAACCACAAGAATATCTGCATCGCTTCCTATACTTAATGTGCCTTTACCCAGCCCCTGCGCGCAGGAGCTGGGTTTATTGATTCCTAAAATTTTTGCCGGGTTAAGGCACAATTTGTTTACTAAACCCGTCCAATCTAACAAACCCATTTTTACCAACTCTGTAATACTCACTGCTAATTCGGTTTCCAGACCAATGGTGCCAAATTCTGCGCGCTCAAATTCAATTTCTTTCTCATTTTCTGTATGCGGAGCATGGTCTGAAGCAATCGCATCTATTGTTCCGTTCTTTAGACCTTGTCTTAAGGCCTCTTTATCTTCTCTGCGTCTTAAGGGAGGGTTCATCTTCATATTCGTATCAAAACCTAAAACCGTCTCCTCGCTTAAGCTAAAGTGGTGCGGGGTAACTTCCGCAGTTACTTTTATGCCTTTTTTCTTTGCCTTGGCGATTAATTCCACTGATTCCTTACAGCTTACATGCGCGATATGTAGCTTGGCTTTAGTTTTTTCTGCTAATTCTATATCTCTTTGTACTCTTTTATACTCGGATTCACAGGAAATCCCTCTTAAACCAAGTCTGGTAGAAATAATTCCCAGATTAACCACGCCACCAGCAGAGAGCGACTTATCCTCGCAATGCGCAATGACTAAAATGCCCTGCTTTTGGGCTTGGGCGAGCGCCTCAAGCATCAGCTCCGCGTTATCTACGGATGCGCCGTCATCAGAAATCGCCACCACCCCTTCTTTTTTAAAACCAGTAATATCAATCAACTCTTTTCCTAAGCACTCTTTGGTAATGGCTGCACAGATAAAGACATTCACCTTGGCAGTTTTCTGAATAATATCTTTAAGCAACTTTATATTCTCTGGGCAATCAATAGCGGGTTGTGTATTAGGCATAGCTAAAACACTTGTAACTCCGCCTCTGAGTGCTGCCTTTGTGCCGGTAGCGATAGTCTCTTTGTCTTCTCTACCCGGCTCCCTTAAGTGCACATGCATATCCACCATGCCGGGCATGACTATTTTATCTGTAGCATCAATTATGGTCTCCGCCGAGGCAGTAATGTTTTGCGCTACCTGGGATATCTTGTTATTTTCTACCAAGATGTCCCGCACAGCATCTATATTATTTGCCGGGTCAATTATATGGCCATTTTTAATCAGTATCTTCATGAGTAATGTTCTCGTTAGCCTGCGCCACCAGAAACAGCGCTGCCATTCTTACCGCAATGCCATTAGTGACCTGCTCTAAGATTACCGAGTTTAAGCCATCGGCAACGTTGCTTGCTATCTCAATCCCCCGGTTAAGCGGTCCGGGATGCATAACAATAATATTCTTTTTGGCCTTTTCTAATCTTTCTTGGGTAATACCAAAATTCTTAAAGTATTCTAACTGTTGCGGGAAGGCACTTTCTTCATCACGTTCAAATTGCATGCGCAAAACATTTACGGCATCAGCATTGTGGAGTGCTTCATCTATATCATTGGTTACGGCTACACCCATCTGTTCAATGGCTGGCGGAATAAGCATTTTGGGAGCACAAACCATAACCTTTGCACCTAATTTTGTTAACCCCCAGATATTTGAACGTGCCACGCGCGAATGCGCAATATCTCCTAATATGCTCACATTTAGCCCGGAAATCCCACCTAATTTTTCTTTCAAAGTAAAGATATCTAAAAGTGCCTGCGTGGGATGCTCATGCCAACCATCACCCGCATTAATCACGCTTGCTTTCAGGTGGCGTGCGAGCATTGTCGCTGCTCCTGAATAATTATGCCGCACGACAATAATATCTACTTTTAAGGCTTCAATATTTTTGCCAGTATCGATTAAAGTTTCGCCTTTGCGGACACTGGAGGTCTCAGAGGCAATATTAATTACGTCTGCGGATAAGCGCTTGGCGGCGATTTCAAAGGAGACCCTTGTCCTAGTAGAAGGCTCATAAAATAAATTCACCACGGTCTTGCCGCGTAAGGCAGGAACCTTTTTAATCTCTCTTGTTGAGACCTCCTTAAAGGATTCTGCAGTAGCTAAAATAAACTCGATTTCTTCCTTGCTTAAATCTTCTAAGCCCAACAGGTCTTTTCTCGTCCAGGCCATAAGCTACCTAATCCTTTTCTACAATCACCACCTCATCGCGACCGTCCACTTCGGTTAAATGCACCTCAATGGTTTCCTTCTGGGAGGTAGGGACATTTTTTCCTGCATAATCTGCGCGCACAGGCAATTCCCGATGCCCGCGGTCAATAAGCACTGCTAATTGAATGGATCTGGGCCGGCCTAAATCTATCAATGCATCCAAGGCTGCCCTGACGGTCCTGCCAGTGTATAAAACATCATCGACCAGCACGATATTCTTATCCGTGATATCAAAATCTATCTCAGTTTTATGCACCACGGGGAGGCTCGCAATCAAGGTTAAATCATCGCGATATAAGGTAATATCTAAAATTCCCACGGGTATGGTGACATTGTCTATCTTCTCAATACATTCTGCCAGGCGCCTGGCCAGGTGCGCTCCCCGATTGCGTATTCCCACCAGGCATAGGTCCTGTGCGCCTTTATTTTTTTCTAAAATCTCGTGGGCAATGCGCATCAG
>JAGUYA010000053.1 GCA_020061545.1 Candidatus Omnitrophota bacterium | reverse complement strand
TGTATAATCAACAGTCCAAAACAGAATTTCGTGAAGGGCTGTAATAATAGATATTAGTTATCTTATTATAAACTACGAAGGGAGAAAATTCAAGTATATTCAAGCAAGGGACCTCCCTATTTATTTATAATTATAGATATCTCTAATTGACAAGATGGCTAGAGAAATAGCCGCCGGTAAGGGCATCTAAAGATGCGGTGAGTTCCTTGAGTTTTAATTCTTTTTCAAACCTCTTTTTTCTATCTTCAATAGTAAGGCTATCCATCTCCATCTTCACCCGAATACGTTCAAAATAGAGCTTGGTCACCTCATCTAAAATATCATCGCGTAGCTGCACCATAAGGCGGGAGCGCACATCGATAGAAGTCTGGTCATCATTCCAGATCAGCTCACTCAAATCCCAACTCAATGTCACATCCCATTCTATGCTATCCCGACCCCTGCGCAAAATATCATCATTGATTTTGGTAGTCGAACCGCCTTCCCAATGCCAGAGGTCAGTGACATTCCTATCTAAACCCACACTGACCCGAGGCATTAACGCCTTTTTTGCAGCTTGCTTTCTCCAGCGCATAATCTTTCCCGGTTCCACCTCAGCATATTTAATGGCTGCCTGCTGGACTTCGGAAATATTGGGTTCATTTTTATAATACAGCGATATGGGGTTGTCCTGTCTTTTATTGGCACAATACTCTACCCTAGTCTTAAATAGCCCTTTATCGCAAGCCGCGTATAAATTATTCTGTTTATCTGAAGCCAAAAACCTGATATCATCTACAACTAAGCCCAAGGATAGCTCATGCCAACGATTATTCATATACTCAAATACCCCTGATTTTGTAACAGCATAGAGACGGGATTCAGAAGAAACCAACAGAAATCTTACATCTCGATTAAACAGACCATAACTTGAAAGCGATTCCCAATTTTGCCCCTTATCCTGACTTCTATAAACGCCTCTTAAAGTAGCCAGATAAAGGTAATTTGCATTATTGGGGTCAATACTTATATATCTTATACTAGAAAATCGCTCTGCTTCATCTTGGTCTTCATTTATTTCTTCTGTCTCATTGCCATTTTCTGTGGGCGAAGCAACAAAAGTCCTCTCCCAGGATTGGCCGCTGTCTTTAGATTTAAATACCCCATCCGCACAAACAACATAAATATCATCTGGCTCTTTGAGACTATAAGCAATGGCTAATATATAAGTATTGCCTAATTTAGTGGTCTCTTTATACCAAGAGTGGCCTTTGTCTTTGCTGACAAAAAGCCCTCCTTTCGTGCCCAGATAAAGCGCAGCAGGTAAAACTGCCAGAGCCGTGCATTCATTTTCTAAATAGTTTTTACCTCGGAAAATCCTTTTCCAGTCTTTACCTTGATTGGCGCTGTAAAATAACCCGTTTCCGGTAGCCGCATATACAGATTTTTTATCTTGGGGGTCAAATAATAAAAAATTTACTGCCTTGTTCTGCCCTCTGACTGATAAAATATTCCTCCAGTTTGCTCCGTCATCCACACTCTTGAGAACCGCGTTGTTTGAGCCGATATAGATGCTCCGAGGATTACCCGAATTAACCAATACGGTTCTGAGATTCAGATTCTCCCCGCCAATATCATCCCAGATGATATCTTTGGCAAAAACACTAACCACAGAAGCAAAAATAAACAAAACTACCACCGCCAAAACTACTGCGTATTTCTTCATCTTCACCACCTCCTACTCTAATAGACGTAAGAGATGGCAAAATCTAACAGAAAAAATTAATTATTTTAAGGGTAAGTAAGAGATGATTAAATCTAACAGGAATTTTTTAGGGTATTTTAAAGATAAAGACCGGCTTAAAAACACTCCTTAAGTCAAGAATGCGTATTATTCAGGGACATCATCCAAATATCTCACGTCAAAGCTTAGTTCTCTGTTTAGCGGCAGGGATTTTTTTATAGGCTCAGCTGACCACTAAACCTCTTTCTGTCATCTGCAGTTTAGCTTTATATTCTCCTATCTCCTTCTTTAAAGATTCCTCAATAATCGAGAAGGCGTACCTTAGTTGTACTGGAAAGTGTCTTTTTCTGAAAAATGATAAAAAGAGATTTTCTATCTTAAGCTGGGTACAGTTTCCCGAATAAACCGGAAACTGTCTGGGTTATGGTTACTGAATTTGTGTTACCCCCTATTTTAAAACTCTTTTTTAAGTTTCGAAATTACTTTATCGTCTGGTTTCTGTTTATCCTGCGTCTGGTCAGCTTTGCTCTCTTGCTTTAATTCTTTTTCTGCTCCTATAGAAATACCTTCTGTGATTTTGTATTCTCCACCTACTTTTTGGGTTGTAGTTGGCTCTTCTTCTTTTGCCTGAGATTGTTCAACTTCATAACTGGCATCTATTTTTTCAGTTATTGCTTTTTTAACTCCCACCCCTTTCTTTTGTTGCTCAAACGTAACTGTGATATCTCTTATTCCTAATTGTTGAGCTATTTTGTTCCTTGAACCAGAAAAAACAAAATAATCTACAAAATCTTTGACAAGGTCAGGTGAGAACTGCCTATTACCTAAAGCTACCTCGGTCCCTTTCCAACTTTTGCCAGTTATCAACATAACTAATAGTCGTTCTTGAGATAAAGGTGGGTCTGAAGTTAGCTTTAATTCAGGATTATCGAATGCCCCTTTTAATACTATATTGATTTTAGTACCTTCTACGGTTGAGGTTCCTTTCAGATCCAAAGAAGCTTTCTTAGGATCGCCAAAAAACGATATTTTACTTTCTCCTAGTTTAATAACTGCAGTCTTTGAGCCGGAGATTGTTCCACTATTTGAAGATATTGTTCCATATAATTTAGGTTTATTCTTGACATCTCTAAGTTGTAAATTCAAAAGTAAGGGACAATTTGATAATGAAAAACCATTGCGAATAAGCCTTTCAGTCTGGCATTCACCGCTAAATTTTGGCTCTAATAATCTGCCTTTCACATAGATATCAAGATCATTTATTGAACCCGATATTTCTTTTAAATCCCTGCTTTCAGAAAATAACCCGGCAACCTGTTCAACATTAATACCTTTGGAATAAATATTGCCATCTAAAATACTATTTTGAAGACTCCCGTTAAAAAGTATTAATTCTGAACCGGGTAATTGTAATCTACCATTATGTATCTTGATATTGAGTCCTTCTGAATTAAAAGATGCGAAAAAAACTTCGAGTTTTTGAATTTTAACAATGTTGCTACGGGGTAAAATCTTTAAATCCTTAATTTCGATGTCATGAGATATTAAACTCTGCGAGAGACTTCCTTCACTTTTTTAATATCGATGCTTTCTGCTTGTATATATTTCGAAAGTACCGATTTTGTAATAAAGGTTGACCCTTTAGTGGTAAAAAGAAAATAATAGACTATAAAACTAGCAAGGAAAATAAAGACGATTATCGTAATAACTAAGGGGGGAATCTTTCTCACACATAACAGTTTTATTGTCAATGAATTAACCTGTCCGGATGTTTATTGATACTTAATAAAATATATTATTTTTTATCAGTAAAAGCTTTAAAAATATCTATTGGTATTGGAAAAAGTGTTGTTGTATTATTTTCTTTTCCTATCTCAACAAGTGTTTGCAAATATCGCAGTTGTAAAGCCATGGGGCTTTTTTCCATCAGCTCTGCTGCTTGACAAATTTTTTCGGCGGCTTGGTATTCGCCCTCAGCGGCTATTACTTTCGCCCTGCGTTCTCTCTCTGCCTCCGCTTGTCTTGCCATAGCCCTTCTCAATTCCTCAGAAAGGTCAACATGTTTAACTTCCACATTAGAAACTTTTATACCCCAAGGATCTGTCTGTTTATCCAATATAGTTTGTAACGTGTTGTTAATTTTTTCTCTTTGAGATAATAGGTCGTCTAATTCCATTTCACCTATTACGCTCCTTAGGGTAGTCTGGGCCATTTGTGAAGTTGCAAATTGATAATCTTGCACTTCTATAGTTGCCTTTATAGGGTCCATTACTCTAAAATAAGCAACTGCATTAACTTTGGCAGAAACGTTATCCTTTGTAATAATATCCTGCGGTGGTACATCTAGGGTTACGAGTCTTAAACTTACTTTTACAGCTCTATCTATTGGCCATAGAACGAATACAATACCCGGACCTTTTGGTTTGTCTAATACTCTCCCCAATCGAAAAATAACAGCTCGTTCGTATTCATTGAAGATTTTAATACAACTTATTAAATATAATATGACTAACCCCACAATTATTCCTAGATTCCCCATATCATCCTCCTTTTCTTAATCACCTCTTTCTACAATAAGACTCATTCTGTCAACCTTCACGACCTTTATCTTCTCGCCTTTTTTTATTTCCTCATGTGCTATTGCATTCCATGTTTCCCCATGAACAAAAACTTTCCCTTCTTTATCAACGTCTATATCGGTTTTTGCTTGACCAATCTCTCCTATCAATCCCTCCTTTCCACTTATAATCCGCCTTTTATACGCTTTAACTACCGCTCCTACAAGAAATATTGTTATTCCAGCCGTTGCTAAACTAGATGATATGACAAGCATAAGAGAAACCCTCATTATTTTATATGGCGATTCAAATAGAATAAGTGAACCCAATATCATACACACTATCCCACCGAGACTCAAAAGACCGAAACCGGGTACCTTCGCTTCAGCTATAAATAGTATGATTGCCAAGAAAATTAATGCTAAGCCTGTATAATTAGTAGGTAGTATTTGCAAGCTAAAGAAAGCTAAAATAATACAAATTGCTCCAGCTATTCCAGGGAAACCTATGCCGGGATGAGTA
>JAGUYA010000069.1 GCA_020061545.1 Candidatus Omnitrophota bacterium | reverse complement strand
CACGTGGGTATATTATTAGAAAACACCGCAGGTTCTGGTTCGTGGCTGGGTTATAAATTTAGCCACCAGAAAGAGATTATCCAGGATCTAAAACAGAAAGAACGCATGGGTCTTTGTTTGGATACTGCGCATGCCTATTTAGCTGGATACGATATTGCCACCAAAGATGGCTTGAAGACAACACTCGATGGGATAGAGAAATTAGTGGGCATGAATCTCATTAAACTTATTCATTTGAATGACTCCAAGGGCGAATTAGGTTCTCGCCATGACCGACACGAGCATATTGGCAAAGGAAAGATTGGATTAGAGGGCATGAAGAGGGTTATTAATCATCCGAAATTGAGAAATCTACCGTTTATATTGGAAACCCCCAAGAAAACCGAAGAAGACGATATCATGAATTTAAATACCGTAAGAAAATTAAGAGAGTAATAAAAATTATGGTTTATCCTTTTAAAAAAATCGAAGAAAAGTGGCAGAAATATTGGTGGGAGCATAAGGTTTTTAGCGCAAAACCCGAATCCAGCCAGAAGAAATATTATGTCTTAGAGATGTTTCCTTATCCTTCGGGAAAAATCCATATGGGCCATGTGCGCAATTACACTATTGGCGATGCCTATAGCCGTTATAAATGGATGCAGGGTTTTAATGTTTTACATCCCATGGGTTTTGATGCCTTTGGTCAGCCCGCAGAGAATGCGGCGATAAAGAATAAAATCAAGCCGGATATCTGGACAGATAAATGTATTGAGTGGATGAAGACGGAATTGGAAAAGATGGGATTTTCTTATGATTGGGAAAGAGAGATTTCTACCTGCGAAAGCAATTATTATAAATGGAACCAATGGATATTCTTGAAGATGTTTGAGGCAGGCCTCGCCTACAAAAAAGAAGCCCAGGTCAACTGGTGCCCTGCCTGTGAGACTACCTTAGCCAATGAAGAGGTGGTTGATGGAGAGTGTTGGCGGTGTTATACACAAGTAGAGCAGAAGGATTTAGAGCAATGGTTTTTAAAGATTACTGCTTACAAAGAGCGTCTCTTAGAAGATTTAACACAGCTAAAGGATTGGCCAGAGCGCGTGATTGCTATGCAGAGTAACTGGATTGGTAAGAGCGAGGGTGTAGAGATATATTTTCGTCTCAAAGACAGAGATAAGATTATCCCTGTTTTTACTACCCGGGTAGATACCATTTTTGGCGCAACCTACATTGTTTTAGCTCCCGAGTATCCTTTGGTGAGAGAAATTGTGCAAGGCAAACCTCAGGAAAAAGAAGTCCTTAAGTTTATGCATAAGGTAGCTAAAGAGAGTAAAACTATTCGTTCAAGCCAGGATGTAAAAAAAGAAGGAGTTTTTACCGGCTGTTATTGTATAAACCCTGTAAACAATGAGACTATCCCCATCTGGATTGCGGATTATGTTTTAATGGAATACGGAACAGGTGCCATTATGGCAGTACCTACTCATGACCAACGCGATTTTCTTTTTGCCAAAGAACATAAGTTACCGATGAGGATTGTTATTCAGCCGTCAGCCGTCAGCTATCAGCTATCAGCTGAGAGCATGACTGAGGCGTATGAAGGCGATGGGACGCAGGTGAATTCCGCTCAATTTGACGGTTTACCTAACCAAGAAGCAAAAATAAGGATTGCCGAGTGGATGGAGAAAGTTGGTATTGGCAAAATCCAGACTCATTGGCGGTTGAGGGATTGGCTTATCTCGCGCCAGCGCTACTGGGGTACACCCATTCCCATTATCTATTGTCAAAAATGTGGAACCATTCCTGTGCCTTACGAAGATTTACCGGTAGAATTACCCAAAGACGCACCTTTTACGGGAAAAGGCGGTAGCCCGTTAAGTAAGGTAAGTGAGTTTGTCAATGTGCCTTGTCCAGAATGTAAATCTTTGAGCCGTAGAGAAACCGATACTATGGCTACTTTTTTCGATTCCTCCTGGTATTTTTTAAGATTTTGTTCACCTCAATTTGCTAAAGAGCCTTTTGATAGACAGGAAACCAAATACTGGATGCCGGTTGACCAGTATGTCGGTGGCATAGAACATGCAATTTTGCACTTATTATATTCGCGCTTCTTTACTAAATTTTTCAAAGACTTGGGAATGTTAGATTTTAATGAACCCTTTCAAAAACTTCTTACGCAGGGTATGGTCTTAAAAGACGGGGAGGTGATGTCTAAGTCGCGCGGGAATATCGTTGACCCGGATTCTACCATTAAAAAATATGGAGCAGATACTTTAAGGTTATATATATTATTTGCTGCGCCACCTGAGGTAGAAATGGAGTGGTCAGAGCGCGGTATAGAAGGTGCATTTAGGTTTTTAAACCGGGTTTGGCGGTTAGTCGAAGATTCTATAGAAAATGAAAAAGAAAGAAAATTAAGTGAACAAGAAAAAAGAATAAAGACGACAATGGAGAAAGATGAGTCAACCAGAAATAAAATTAAAAGAAAGATTCACCTTAGCATAAAAGAAGTAACCGATGACATTGAAAGTTTTAAGTTTAATACTGCTATTGCTAGTTTAATGGAGTTGGTGAATGAATTATATAGAGTAAAAGACACTGCTATATGGCTAGATGAGTATGAAGAAGGCACCAAAGTCTTAATAGTCCTTCTTTCTCCTTTTGCCCCACATGTGTGTGAAGAGATGTGGCAGAGATGGGGTAATAAAGAAAGTATCATTCATAGCAAATGGCCAAAATATGAGGAGCGCTTTCTGCAAGAAGAACTTATTACCATGGTGATTCAGGTAAATGGAAAATTACGCTCTAAAGTCCAAGTGCCAGCGGATATAACCGAGGACAAACTAAAGGAATACGTCCTTGCTGATGAAAAATTAAAGCCCTGGATTAAAAACCAACCCATCAAAAACTTCATTATCGTCCCCAAAAAACTCATCAATATCGTAGTATAATTTCCAAAATTATTTTTTTAGCGGGTCCTGTCTTGGATATTTTCTCGCCGCATTACGCGGCTCAAAAATACCCAAGCCACCCGCTAAAGTATATAAATCTATTTCTGTTAGATTCTCCTTATTTCTACGTCCATTATATTAGGAAGGAGGGATTTTTTATGCTTAATCTTACTCTACAAGAGCGGAAGGTTATCTTGTTTTTATTCAGTGTGGCTTTAGTGGGCTGGGGAATAAACTTTGCTTTAAAAGTTAATTCTCCCGTTACAAAGTTTATTCAGGTAGATAATCATATTACCAAAATAAATATAAATAAGGCTAATCCTCAAGACTTGTTGAGCACGTCAGGTATCACGCCTAAATTAGCAAAAGATATAGTGGCATACCGCAATACCAAAGGCACATTTAGAGATATCGAAGAATTAAAGGAGATAAAAGGCATTGGCGATTATAGATATGAGAAATTAAAAGATTTATTCTTTGTAGAGTAGGATAATGAGACGACCTTTGGTAATATTCGCATTTATTTTCTGTT
>JAGUYA010000032.1 GCA_020061545.1 Candidatus Omnitrophota bacterium | reverse complement strand
TTAGTGACCAATCCCTCGTTTATACTTTTAGATGAACCATTTTCTGGCATAGACCCGATTGTGGTGAATGAGGCGCAGGAGATTATCAAGGAATTAAAGGAGAAAGGTTTGGGTATTTTACTTACCGACCATAATGTCAGAGAGACGCTTTCCATCACTGACCGGGCCTATTTAATTGCCGATGGTAGAATCCTTATTTCCGGATCAGCCGAAGACCTCATCAATAACCCTCAGGCGCGGGAGATATATCTAGGCGAAAAATTCAGGATGTAAATGAAGCCATAACTTATGGAGCTCGTAAGAGCGACATAAGTTATTTGGCTGAATTTATCCAGCCCTAATTTCAATATTAATAAGCTAAATAGAAATTAGAGCTGGGTTCAATTCGCACAAACAAAGTAGCGACTCTACGGAGAACGACTTACGTTGCTTACGCTCCGTAAGTCGTGTGCTCATTTAATATGAAAACAGAAGTTAAAAAATTAGATAGTACTAAAAGAGAAATTAGCATTGAGGTAAGTGGCGATATTGTTAAGAATAAATTTGACGATGTCTTTAAAAAGATTGCCCAAGATGCCAAGATTCCGGGCTTTCGGCCTGGTAATGCGCCACGCGATATTTTAGAAAAACATTATTCCTCTCATGCGCATGAGAGGGTGCTTAAGGAGCTGGTCCCCGACCTCTATAATCAGGCCATTGAAAAGGAAGGGCTGGAGGTTTTAGAATTACCGAATATATTTGACGTGAAGTTAGATAGGAACAATCTTTCGTTTAAGGCTACGGTAGAAATAAATCCTGAGATTCCGGTGAAAAATTATAAAGGCCTGAAGGTGCATTATAAAAAGATTGAGGTTACTCCTGATGAGATAAAACGCAGCGTTGATTCTCTGAAAGAAGCCAGGAAAGTCGATACTATTGATGATGATTTTGCCAAGGGTTTAGGTTATCCGGACCTTTCGGAATTAGAGAAGGCAATGGAAAGACAGATTTATATTCAGAAAGAAAACCTGCAGAGGCAAAGAATAGAGAACGGGCTCCTGGAGAGTATTCTTAAGGATTTGGATTTTAAATTGCCCCTGTCTTTGGTTAATCGGCAATTACAGGATTTAATCAGGCAAGCTAAGTTAGATTTGGCTTTAAAAGGCTCTACCCCTGAAAAGATTGATGAACAGGAGAAAGCATTACACGAGCAATTAGAACCCGAAGCAAAAAGACAGGTAAGAATTTATCTGGTTTTATCAGCTATTGCCAAAAAGGAAAATATCCCGCAAGATGAGCATATGCCGCACCATGTGATGGAATTTTTGTTAAGGGAAGCGGATTGGAGAAGCCAAGATTCCACCTCGTAGGTGGACAAAGGGAGGTAAAGTATGAGCACAAAAAATCAGACGTTGGTACCGATGGTGATTGAACAATCACCCCGGGGCTACGAGCGGGCTTATGATATCTATTCGCGCTTGTTAAAAGACCGCATTGTTTTTATCGGTACTCCCATTGATGATAACGTAGCCAATTTGATTATTGCCCAGATGTTATTTCTACAGATGGAGGATGTGAATAAAGAGATCAATGTCTATATTAATTCACCGGGTGGTTCAGTAACCGCGGGTTTGGCAATATACGATACTATGCAGTTTGTCAAACCCGATGTAGCCACTTATTGTGTAGGCCAGGCCACCAGCATGGGAGCGCTACTTTTATGTGCAGGTTCAAAAGGCAAGCGTTTTGCTTTACCGAATTCGCGGATTATGATTCATCAGCCCTGGGGAGGGATTCAGGGAGCAGCAGAGGATATCTCCAGACACGCCAAAGAAATCTTAAACTTACGCGACCGCATCAATGAAATTTTCTCTGCACATACGAACCAACCCTTGGAAAAGATTCAAAAGGATACCGACCGGGATTACTTTATGGCTGCGCAGGAAGCCAAGGAATACGGGCTTGTAGATGAAGTGATTGTAGTGAAGAAAAAATAAATTCGTTTTGAACGAAATCGGGAGGTATAGCATTATGAAGAAAACTTATTTATTGACCCCTGGACCAACACCTTTGCCACCGCAGGTTTGCGAGGCAATGGCGCGGCCGATAATTCATCACCGCACACCCCAGTTTCAAGCAGTATTAAAAGAAGCTACTGAAGGCTTAAAATACGTTTATCAGACTAAGGGTGATGTCTTTATCTTAGCCTCCTCAGGTACAGGCGTAATGGAGGCAGCAGTAGTGAGCTTATTATCACCTGGCGATACTGCATTGACTATCCAGGGTGGTAAATTCGGAGAAAGATGGACAGAGATTTGCCAAAGTTACGGTATAAACACTGAACTTATTGATGTGGAATGGGGAAAAGCTGTTACGCCCGGCGAAATAGAAAAAAGGCTAAAAACAAACCCCAAGATAAAAGCCGTATTTACTACCTTGTGTGAGACTTCTACTGGCGTAGTCAATGATATTGCCGCAATCGGAAAAGTAGTGAAAGATACAAATGCCGTGTTAGTGGTAGATGCCATCAGCGGTTTAGGAGCAATTGATTTACAGACTGATAACTGGTTTTGCGATGTGGCCGTCTCAGGGAGCCAAAAGGGTCTGATGCTACCTCCGGGTCTGGGTTTTATTTCTGTAAGCCAAAAAGCCTGGAAGTTAGCAGAAAGTGCTAAGTGTCCGAGATACTATTTTGATTTAAAAGCAGCAAAAAAGGCGATAGATAAGACTGATACGCCATTTACGCCGGCCATAACTTTAATTATTGCCCTTTGTGAATCCCTCAGAATGATAAAAGAGGATGGATTAGAGAAGGTATTCCTGCGTCACGCAAAAATGGCTGAGGCCACCCGTCGGGCAATGAAAGCCCTGGGCTTAGAATTATTTGCGCCTACGGCAGCTTCTGATGTAGTTACCGCAGTCAAAGTGCCCCAAGGTATAGACGGCGAGAAGATGGTCAAGACCATGCGCGATACTTATGGTGTGACTATTGCCGCAGGCCAGGCAGAATTAAAAGGCAAGGTATTTAGAATCGCCCATATGGGTTATATTGAAGAATCTGATATTATTGTCT
>JAGUYA010000034.1 GCA_020061545.1 Candidatus Omnitrophota bacterium | reverse complement strand
TCCTATATAAGAAATTTTATAGAAACAGGAAATCCCCTTTATCCTTTGGATCTTTCCGCCAGAGGCGGATCCGCCTTCGGCGGAAAATTATTCGGTCAAACTATTTTTAAGGGAGTTATAGATAACAATACCTATAGGGCACATTTCAAAATCGAAGATTATAGTTTAGTCAAGCTGTTATTTCATGAAGGCCTGGGCGTTCAGACTCTAATATTTATATTACCTTCTATTTTCTTAGCATTACCAGTTATTTTGATAAAAAGAAGAAAAATACCAGATTTCTATTTAACATATTTTTTGATATTACCTTTTTTGATTTATCTTGTTTATCGATACATAATTCCTTTAGCAAACACAAGATATTTATATCCTCTAATAGGCGTGGGTATTATTATTGGTTTTTATACTGCTGAAATTTTGAATATACCTAGGCGTATTATCAGTATCTTAGTGGTTATATATACTTTGGCTTCAATGTCGGAATTAGCCAAGCGTCAAGAATTAATCCTCTCGCTTATATTAACATTTTTATTATTCTTTTTGTTACTACCCTTGATAAAATATATTAAAGAAAAATGGATCATAAAAAATCATTTCTTTGTTTATTTGTTTGCACTCTTTGCCATCTTTATCTTAACGTTACTGGAGAAAAACTATATAAAAAATGAATACCCCAGATATATAAAAATGGCCAAATATTCTGGTTTTTGGCCAGATGCTACCAAGGCGTGGGATTGGTTAAATAGAAACACGCAGGGTAATAATATTGCTTATGTAGGCAGGCCTGTGCCGTTTCCTTTGTATGGCACTAATTTCAAAAATAATGTCTATTATGTTTCCGTCAATAAAACAGAGCCAGCAAAATTGCATTATTTTCCCAATAGCCATTATCACTGGGGGTATGACTTTTTAAGTCTGCATAGAAATTTAGAAGCCAAAGGCAATTATCGCTCTGATGCCGATTATTCTGTCTGGTTAAATAATCTCATTAAACGCAATATCGATTATTTGTTTATTTACTCTCTGCACCAAATAAAGAATATTGAATTTCCTTTAGAGGATACCTGGGTAAAAGCTCATCTTGATAAATTTAGTCCTGTCTTTACAAACGAGACTATACATATATATAAAATACTTAAATGAGATTATCTATTGTTCTTCCTGCGTACAACGAACAAGATAATATAACAGATGTGATAAACAGAATAGAGAACTCTTTAGATATACCGCATGAATTAGTGGTAGTTAATGACCATTCTAAAGATAATACTGTTGAGCTCGTAAATAAACTCTCCGAGAAATATAACAATATCAGAGTAGTGGAAAATAAACTCAAAAGAGGCTTTGCCAATGCCCTAAAGACAGGTTTTAATAATGTTGGGACAGATATAGTTGTTCCGATTATGGCGGATTTATGCGATGATTTATCTACCATTAAAAAAATGTTTCAAAAGATAAATGAAGGATACGATGTGGTTTGTGGCTCCCGTTATATTAAAGGTGGCGCTCGGCAGGGAGGTTCCCAATTAAAAGGTTTCTTTTCTTGCTTTGTGGGAAAGTCACTTCATTTCTTATTAGGTTTACCTACTCATGATATTGCCAATGCCTTTAAGATGTATAGAAAAAGGGTTATAGACAGTATAGATATTGAATCTTGCGGGTTTGAGATATCTATGGAGATACCGCTTAAGGCCTATTTTTTGGGTTTTAAAATAGCCGAAGTTCCCACAATATGGAAGGAGAGAACCAAAGGAAAGTCGAGTTTTCGGATGCTCAGATTATTGCCCAGTTATCTTAAGCTATATCTTTGGGCAATTTTTAAGAGGTTGACAAAATAAATATGCCGTTACTTTCAGTAATAGTTCCGGTCTATAATGAAACCAGAACAATAAAGCAGATTTTAGAGAAGATAAATTCCGTAGATATTGATAAGGAGATAATAGTTGTAGATGACGGGTCTGACGACGGAACAGAAAAGATTCTGAGAGATATTAAATATAATAATTTAAAAATTATCCATCACAGCAGTAATAGGGGCAAGGGGGCAGCTGTCTTAACAGGTTTATCTCATGCAAATGGAGAGTTTATAGTAATTCAAGATGCGGATTTGGAATACGATCCAAATGATTATTTAAAGTTAGTGGAGACGATAAAACAAGATAATGCAGATATTGTATTAGGAGCCAGATTTAAGGAGGGTTATCACGGTTTGCTTATGCATAGATTTGGCAATAGACTTTTAACGGGTTTATTAAATCTTTTGTTCGGTTTAGGGTTGAATGACTGTTTTACTTGTTATAAGTTATTTCGCATGGATACGATTAAAATGTTAAATCTTAAAGAGCAGAGTTTTACCATAGAGACAGAGATACTTGCTAAAGCCGCGAAGAAGGGACTACGTATAGTAGAGATTCCCATATCATATCATCCTAGGGCCTATTTTGAAGGAAAAAAGATAAGATGTAAAGATGGTATCCGGGCAATAAGGAGTATAATTAAATATCGTTTTTCGGATTAATTAACAGATGCTAAGGATAATTAAATACTTAGACTGTATAATTTACTGGTCAATTGTTATGATACCTTTTTCTATATCCATTGCTCCTGCGCTGCTTAGTATATCGACGGGTTTTTTAATAATTAGCTTTTTGACCAAGAAAATATTAAAAAAAGAGCAAATATTTACAAGGACCGCAATAAATGTCCCGTTATTACTCTTATTTTTAATAACTTGCTTGTCTATTTTTAACTCTATAAATTACGCTGATAGTCTTAAAGGAGGTATATTTAAGTTAATGAGGTATGCCTTTATATTTCTTATTATAGTTGAAGAATTAAAGGATGAAAGGCATATAAAAAGGATTATTTTTGCGATGGGCGCTGGTATAATCGTGGCATCTTCTGATGGGATATGGCAGGTATTGACAGGTAGAGATTTTATCCGAGGTTATGTACCGGTTGTCAATATAGGTTTGGTGCGTGCAACAGCTTCATTTAAAGATTCCAATGTGTTTGGGGTTTATTTAAGCGCGATAGCGCCCCTTATATTCGGGCTGGCACTTTATTACTTTAAAAATAAGAAAAAGATTGTAATATTTCTGGTGAGTTTTATCGCCTTAGTAGGTATACTGCTTACTTATTCCCGGCCAACGTTGTTGGCTATTTATATAGCCTTATTTTTCTTGGGGATTGTAAGAAAGGACAGAGTTTTAATTGGTTTTCTCATTATACTTACATTAATATCACCTTTTATCTTGCCAAAATCTGTTAAAGAATGGGCAAAAGAAGTGCAATATAATCCGCTTAGGTTTATGTGTAATGACGATAGGATTGCAGTTTATCGCAATTCCCTTAATATGATAAAAGACCATCCTTTTGTAGGCCTGGGCGCAAATACCTATATGAAAAATTATAAGAAATACAGGGGACCCGTAGAATACCGCAATATTGTGACTAAAGATTATATGTATGCGCACAATAACTTTCTGCATATGGCAGCAGAAATCGGCTTGATAGGCTTAGGCATTTTTATCTGGTTACTTTATAAATTATTCAGGGAATGCAAGAATATCTATAAAAGATTGGACAATCATTATCTTAAAATAGTTTTGCTTTCTCTAACCGCTTGTTTAATTGCCTTTCCGGTGAACGGCCTTATGGAGAGCAGCCTTTATTATTCGCGGGTTGCGATAATATTCTGGTATCTGGCGGGATTCTCCTTGGCGCTAAATAAATTTACACATGGAAATAAACCCGAAGGCCATTAAGAATATACTCGTGGTGCGCAATGATAGATTCGGCGAATTTTTGCTGAATATACCGGCTTTTCGGGCGCTTAAAGAAACCTTTATCCATGCCAGGTTAATTGCTCTGATAGACCCTTATACAAGAGAGTTAGCAGAAAGCTTGCCTTTTATAGATGAGATAATTGAATGGACCAAGGGAAAACATTCGCTCTTAGCAAAGTTACGGCTGATTAAATTATTAAAGCGAAAAAATATTGATATGGCGGTAATGTTCAATCCTTCCAAAGAGCTGAACATCGTTACTCGTCTGGCTGGCATTCCTATAAGAGTAGGTTATGACAGAAAATGGGGATTCTTACTTACTCATAAGATAAAAGATAAAAAGCATCTGGGCGAGAAACACGAAATAGAATATAATTTAGAGTTGGTTTCTTTAGTGGGAGCAAAAACAGAAGACAAGGGATTATCCATATCCGTCGATGACAATATAATTAATGATTTATTGCAGGATGCGGGTATAAGAGGCTACGATAATCTTATAGCTATCCATCCCTGGACAAGCGACCCTGTAAAACAATGGCCCTTAGAATATTTTTACAGATTAGCCCAAAGATTAATAAGAGAACTTAATCTGAGCGTGCTCATTATCGGCGGCAAAGACGAGTTAGATAAAGACTTATATTTCCGTAATAATCTAAGAGATAATCTCATTAATATGACCGGAAGGATGGCTTTGAAGCAATTAGCAGCACTTTTAAAAAAATGCAGATTACTGATTTCGGGTGATAGCGGCCCTGTGCACCTTGCCTGTGCCGTAAATATTCCGGTCATAGCGATTTTTAGGAGCGATATTCCGGCTAAATGCGTAAGAAGATGGGGGCCTTGGGGAGAAGGGCATATGGTTATAGAAAAAAATAATCTGAGCGATATAAGCGTAGATGAGGTATTTACGAAAGTAAAGGAGAGGCTACGGAAAGAATAGATTTAAAGAAATTCCTTATTATTAATCCATTCGGCATAGGGGATGTATTGTTTACTACGCCAGTGATTAGGGCGATAAAGGATAACCAACCAGACAGCTTTATCGGTTATTGGTGTAATGAAAGGGTAGAGCCTATCTTAAAAAATAATCCCTGTATTGATAAAATATTTGCCTTATCCAGAGGAGATATTAAGAAACTCTACCAGAAATCCAAATGGAAAGGTATATATAGATTTTGGAATTTATTGCTTCATCTTAAAAAAGAAAAATTTGATGCGGCTTTAGATTTTTCGTTAGACCATCGCTATAGTTTAATCGCCAAGTTTTTAGGGATTAGAAAACGCCTTGGCTTCAACTATAAGAACCGCGGAAGATTTCTTACGCACAAAATAGATATAGATGGCTATAGCCATAAACACGTAGTGGAATATTATTTGGATTTATTGAAGATATTAGATATAAAAGCAAAAAGCCATAGTTTAGAATTATTCATATCAGAAAATAATGAAGCAAAAAGCAAAAATATTCTATCCAACTGTGGTGTTAATGATAAGGATTTAATTATCGGGATTGCTCCGGGTGCGGGTGTGAGTTGGGGTAAGGACGCCTCTTTAAAACATTGGCCGGCAATAAAATTTGCCCAATTGGCAGATAGAATAATTGATGATTTTGGCGCAAAAGTAGTCATCTTAGGCGATGAATCAGAAAGAGCCATAGCCGATACAATAATAAATAATATGCATAAC
>JAGUYA010000131.1 GCA_020061545.1 Candidatus Omnitrophota bacterium | reverse complement strand
TTTCTATATCTCTTTGTTGTTTATGATGTAAATTTTCATGGTCCTGATGAGCCTATTTATTTTGCCTATACAGCTAGTGTTGTTGAAGATGGTGACCTGAATGTAGCAAATCAGATTGACTTCAAACATTACCCTCATTATCTTGCATCTGGAAAATTTGGCGTTTCTAAAACATATAATTTAGCTGATTTTCATAATCACGGAGGAGTAATACTTTGGGCACCTTTTTATGTCTATGCAAAATCTATCTATTACATAGCCGCTAAGCTAAACCTGAAGGGCTTAAGTTTTAATGGTCTTGATAAAGTTACTAAGTGCGCTATGTCTTTTAGCACCATAGTCTTTGGTTTTCTTGCACTCATTCTTACTTATAAACTCTGTAGAGTCTTTTTTTCAAATAAAACTGCCATTTGGTCAACTCTGGCGATATTTTTAGGGACACCGTTTTTTTACTTTATATTGTATGAGGTTGGAAATGCTAATATGGTTAGTTGCTTATTCTCGATTCTCTCAATCTGGTTTTGTAGTTACGCAATTGCTATGAAGAGGTCAGGCTGGTTTTTATACGGATTATTTTTCTCTATTTGCGTTATGATTAAATCTGAATTATGTTTTCAAATATTCTTTATTTTATTTATCTTTATTACCCTTGCTATATTAAAGCAAACAAAATGGAGAAATGGAGTATATTTTTTTGTTGGCATCACACTCGGATTTATTTCGAGAATTATAAATGATTATCTCAAATATGGCACATTGCATGTAGGAGAGTTAAATCTATTTAACTTTAAGAATTCCTATTTCCTGGAACAACTTTTCTCATCATACCATGGCTTTTTCTATACTTCGCCTATTTTTTATATTTGTTTATTAGGGTTTATACTCTTGGTTGCAAATTTATCAAAGAACGTCAAAAACATAAATGAAAAAAAAATACAAGAGATCTTCCTCCTTGCTTTAACTTCATATTTGTTTATAAAAATATTTATACTCTCATTTAGATGTGTGTGGGGAGGAGGGACACCCGGGGCGAGGATATTACTTACAGAGTTTCCTGTTTTTGTTTTGTTGTTTGCGCACGTTTTTCAAGGACAGAGAAAATATATTAAATATTTTTTGGGTATAGCTTCTATATTATTTATTCTCTGGAATTGGCTTATTATTTCCGAATATATGATGGGCGTTGATTTGAAGTATATTACTGGAGCGCCAAAGTTAGGTGTAAGAATCGCCACAATTAAAAATATTTTACCCCCCTTATTTTATATAAAAGATATTGATATAAAATTAAAATCGTGCTTACCTTTATTACCAATTGTTTTTGGAATGACCTTTTATATAACAGAAAGATTCAGAGAAACGAATTTTCCTGCTTTAGGGTATGTCAGGAGCCAGGATAGACATAGGTCTTTTAATACATTTGTCTTAATTACAATATATTTATATACAGCCTACACAGTTATTACAGTACTAAATATATATAATAATAAAAGAAATATTGAGAAACTAAAAGCAGATGGGTTTTTTGAAAATGCTAAGATAATCGGCCCTAATGAATTTGAAAAGGAAGAGGTCGTTGGCTCGCTGAATGAGATGATAGATTATTTTGAATCAAGGGGCGATACGGATAGAGTAAACAAGATTAAAAGTTATAAAAAAGAGATCTATGGTGAAATGGATAAATAATGGATAAGTTCGGGATAGATAGTCATAAACTTATTTATCATGTTTCTAGAATACATCAGTGGCTTAAAGGAGAAACCATCTATCCTATTTATATAGAGATTGGCCTATATGGTGGTTGTAATCATCGTTGTATCTTCTGCGCTTTTGACTTTTTAAGATATAAACCAGATATTTTAGATGAAGATTGTCTTAAAAAGTTCGTCCTTGAAGCAGCAAAAAATGGTGTAAAGGCTATTTTATATTCAGGAGAGGGCGAGCCACTCTTACATAAGGATGCCATAGATATTATTGTTTTTACAAAGAAAGCAGGTATCGATGTTGCTCTTGTGACCAATGGTGTTGTGTTCGATAAAGATAAAGCCAAGAGAACCTTAGGATATCTTACCTGGTTAAAGGTAAGTCTGAATGCGGGCTTAGAAAAGAGTTATGCACTTATTCATAAAACAAAAAAAGAAGACTTTCACATTGTTATAAACAATATTAAAGAAGCGGTTAAGATTAGAGACAAGAATAAGTATAGTTGCACGATAGGGGTACAGTTTTTGTTGATCTCTCAGAATTACAGAGAAGTTATAATTTTGGGACGAATATTGAGTGATTTAGGAGTAGATTACTTAGTAATAAAGCCTTATTGCCAACACCCCTCAAGTAATAACAGAGCAGACCCTAAGTTTAAATATAAAAATTTATTTTACTTAGAAGAAGAATTAGAGAAATATTCAAAAAATAATTTTCAGATAATATTTCGTCGACATACAATGGAGAAACAGAAAGAAAGGAAACCCTATGAACATTGTTTAGGTTTACCCTTTGCTACACATATAACTGCAAAGGGTGATGTATATCCCTGCAATCTATTTTTAGGTAAAAAAGAATTTGTATTCGGTAACATACGCAAAGAGAGCTTCAAAAATATTTGGGAAGGAAGAAGACGAAAGAAAATAATGGCAGCAATATATAATAAATGGGACATAATAAATTGTAGAAAGGTCTGTCGGCTCGATGAAATTAATCGCTATTTATGGGAATTAAAAAACCCCAGCAGCCATGTCAATTTTATATAACGATTTAATAATCATCTATGGAAGAATATATTAACATCTCAATCTGCATTCCCGCATTTAACGAACAAAGAAACCTTAGAGAAGCAGTGGAAGATTTAATAAAGACTTTATCTTCTTATGTGCAAAAACTCGATATAATCATTGTAGATGATGGAAGTAGCGACTCTACGCCACAGTTGGCTGAACAATTAGCCAAAGGGCATTATCAGGTTAGAGTCGTTCATCACGCAAAGAAAATGGGCATAGGCAGTTGTTATCGAGATGCCTTGGCGCTTGCCCAGGGAGATTATTTTACTTGGTTTCCTGGAGATCATGAAAATTCAGCGCAGGAGTTTATTCTTTGCATGCCACATTTGAGAAAAGATACGGTAGTAACTTGCTACCATCGAGGCCAGGATCCACGTTCTCTTTTGCGCCATTTCATCTCTCAGAGTTATACTTGGCTTTTAAACAAGTTTTTTCGTTTAAATTTAAAATATTATAATGGTTTAACGGTTTTTCCCACGTTTGTGCTTCGTTCGCTAAATTTGGTTGCCGATGGTTTCCTTTTTACTGCGGAGAATCTCATTAAAGCAATTAAACGTGGTTACAAAGTAGTAGAGCTACCAGCGCCTTTGAGAGGCAGGCTTTGCGGGAAGTCAAATGCTCTCACCTTTTCGTCGGTTGTCCAGATAACGAAAGACATTTTTAAACTCCTTATATGGGCAAAAAATTAAAATGATATATTTCGGGGATTGAGATTTCTTAATTTAGCCTGAGAAAATTACTGCTTAGAGATAAAAAGATGACTTGGCTGATGAATTGGAACAATCGATAAGAAAATGATTAAATATGAAACTTAGAAAATTAAAGCAGTATTTAAAGTTTGTAAATACGTTATTCATGGCCAAACTTACAAAACGTCGGATTCCCTTGATTGCAATTTTATGCGTGACAAACCGTTGCAACCTAAAATGTTGGTATTGTTACGGCGAGCATCCTTATCGGGCTAACTGTCAGGAGTTTACTACCCAGGAATTATTAGATATGATACGCAGATTGTATCGATTGGGTACGCAGATACTTCAATTGCAGGGAGGAGAGCCGCTGCTACGTGATGACCTGCCGTTTATTATTAATGAAGCGCACCGGCTTGGGATGGTTTGTGATATGGTTACTAATGGAACATTGGTTTATCGCCGTAGCGATGTGATACGTTTGCTCGATAAGGTTTGTATAAGTCTCGATGGCCCGCCTGAAATTAATGACCCCAATCGCGGTGAAGGCACTTTTGTACAGATTGTTGAAGGAATACAACTTGCCCGTAGATATGGCTTGTCCGTTCGCATCAGCGCCATCCTCACATCAAGATCTAGCGAAAATGATATAGATTGGTTAGTAAGTTTTACAAATAAATATAAGGTTTTGTTGAATTTTTCTCCTTCGTTTGATTTTATGCCACGGTTTCATCCTGATAAGATTAAACCGCACACAATCCCCGATGGTCAGCTGCAGAGGCTTTTTCAATATATTGCTAGATGTAAAAGAAAAGGAGCCCCTATACAATTTACAGCTGCAAGTTATAATATAGCAATGCATTGGCCGTTTACCTATCAGAAAAGAAAAGCTTATGCTTATGAGATTCCCGCGTGGTTCGTTCACCCTAAGTGTTATCATGGAGATTACGTGGTATTCATAGATAGCGATGGCAGCGTTTATCCATGCTGCAATTTCTGGGGTAGGTCTAATTGGGATATCAGGAGGGATGGTCTGGAAGAGGCAGTTGCAGGTTTGAGCCGCGACGGTTGCCAGGCTTGCTATATTCCTGCATATATTGATAGAAACCTTTTTTTCAGCGGACGATCTGGTTCATGGCGTAACTATATAATCCAAACTATAAAGGATTTATTATGAGCGAAAGACACTGGTATACATTAGATGACGTAGAGCGATTATCTATAGAGGAAAAAATCCGCTTAACGAAAGAATATGTGAATCCTGGGATGGTAAAATTGTTCGGTTTATTAGGTTTTGACAAGGCATGGGCTTCATCTGCAGAGGGGGCGTATATAATCCTTAGCGATGGCAGGCGTATCTTAGATATGAGCGGAGGCAACGGCGTTTTGGGGTTAGGACATAATCATCCACAGATATTGGCAGCGCGAGCTAAAGTTGCAAACGAGAAACGCCTCGAAATCTGTAAGGCATTCCTTTCACCTTATATGGCAATATTGGCTGCTAATATGGCTAATTTGTTGCCGGGTGATTTAGAATATTCTTTTTTCTGTAACAGTGGCGCGGAAGCAATAGAAGGTGCTTTAAAATTAGCAGAAAAGCATCATGGACTAGAGCGGGCAGGTATTGTGTATACGGATCATTCTTTCCATGGCAAGACCCACGCCGCAATGTCAATTTCAAGCCTAGATGATTCGCGGGAAAACTTTCAGTTATTAGAAAGGTGCTATCAGGTGCCATATGGGGATGCGGATGCCCTGGAAGACCTGTTTCGTAAAAGATCTGTAGGGGGAGGCAGCAGGCCTGATTTATGCGCATTTGTGTTAGAGGCGATACACGGCACGCGCATTATATTTCCTCCTCAAGGTTATCTACGGCGGGTGCGCGAGCTCTGTACGCAATACGATGTTTTATTAATTCTTGATGAGATATATATTGGGTTTGGCAGAACTGGTTATTGGTTTGCCTTTGAGCTAGAGGGGATTATACCCGATATAGTTTGCTATGCGAAAACATTCGGAGGAGGTAAGGCTACGATTGCCGGATATACTACACGCGCACCCGTATTTTTAAAAGCATACGGAAAACCAGAGGATTCCATGATACATTCTTCTACCTACAGCGGTATGAGCGAGGAATGTGCAACTGCCATAGAGGCATTGAATATAATTAAAGATGAAGGCCTTGTGGATAGGGCGCGGGATTTAGGGGAATATCTTGGTCAGCGCTTAGTGGCTCTTAAAAATAAATACCCCAATTGTATTAATGATGTGCGGGGGCGAGGATTACTGTGGGGGGTTGAACTTAGGCCGGCGCTAGAACAACTCGAGCCTTTAATTAACCGCATACTGCCTGGTAAATCACCAATCTTAGCTACCCTTGCAGGCGCAATAGTATTATCTGAACTGTTTCATAATTATAATGTTTTGGCATATCTTGGTTTTACACGTCGCAATCTGATTGTTTTCTCGCCCCCATTAATTATTAGCAAATCAGAACTAGAGCAAGCTATTGAGGCGTTAGATGCAGTATTATCTTCAGGGTGGTTATCTCTTGGCCGTTCGTTTATTGCTCGGCAATTTTCATAAAATAACAAGTTTTTTGAGAGGCCTAAAAGGATATATTAGATGAGAGTATTATTAGTAGCGCCTACAGTTGATACCTGCTATGAACGCGTGCCTAATATGGGGCTGATGAATCTCTACCTGATTGGCAAAGAGGTTAATTGCGATATAGAATTGATGGATTTAACCGAGGTCCCTTACCTTAGAGGGCTAGAACGAATTCTATCCAAGAAATATGATCTCATTGGAATTTCTTGTAATTTCACCAATGCCGCTCCTTATTGTATGCGATATGCTAGGGATATCAAAGAGAAATACCCGGATACTTTAATTATCTCTGGAGGGAATCATGCGACATTGGTGCCGGAGGATTTATTATTTAATAGATATGACTATATTGTTTACGGTGAAGGCGAGGTAACTTTTAGAGAATTCCTGCATAAAATCTTTAACGGTCAATCCCCAAAAGATTTAAAAGGCGTCTATTATTTAAAAGGCGATATGATTATAAAAAATCCTCCCCAGCAGCCCATAGAGGATTTAGATACATTGCCACTGAATGATTATTCAGAATTTAATTTGGAACCGTATTTTAAACGCTCAGGTTTAAGATACATAAGCATGGAAACCTCGCGCGGCTGCATTTATAATTGCGCCTTTTGTTCAACCGTAAGAATGTGGGGACATAAATATCGCCACAAATTTCCGCAGAGAATTTTAGAAGAGTTTAAAGCCGCGAAGAAATTAAAATTAGACTTTATTTTTATAGAAGACGACGATGTCGCTATCGACGAACAAAATCTTCGCAACTTCTGTGAATTGCTGATTAAAGAGAATGTGAATATACCGTGGGGCACAACCCTCAATCCCCGGTCAGTAAGAGATGATTCCACCCTTGATATTATGAAGGAGAGTGGTTGCATCAAAGTCAATATTTGCATTGAATCTGCCAATCCGCGCATTTTAAAAGAATACCGCAAACCTTATACTGTTAGAGATAATAGAATAATGTGTAAAAAACTCTTAGAAAGAGGATTTCTTGTCCATAACCACGGAATCATCGGTTTTCCTAACGAGACGATTAGGGAAAGCCTAAATACCTATTTTTATTTAATAAAGACTTCTCCTATATGGCATATAAGCGTCTTAGAACCAAGGCCGGGCTCTGATTACTGGTATAGATGGAATAAGCAACACGATATCTCGCAGTATAGGCTTTTTGGAAAGGCAGAGGTAATCTTAGGAAAACACAAATTTATTATTTATTTGATGTATCGTATTTTTGCCTTATTTTATTTTTTGAATCCAACGCGGGTAGGGAAAGTCTTATTTGAGAAAAACAAAGGGATACACTATAATTATAAGATTCAATATTATGTTGCCTATCGTACGCTAAAAGCTAATTTTTTTATTTTTTTAAGAAAATATTTTAAACTTTCAGAACAATAATGTTCGATAAAATTAAAACAATGTTAAAAAATAAAGCCGTCTCTTTATATTTTATTGGACTTATTGGCACATTAACATTTATCTACTATCCCACTTTTTTTAATGCTCCCCGGAGTGATTGGTGGGAGACGCTTTATTTTTTTCATACTATATACGCTAGCCCCCACCCCTATCAATGGCTCCATATTTTGAATACCGATTGTTTTGGTCATGTAACTTTTCGTCCACTTTCACATATGCTGTTATACTTGCAACACCTTGCTTTTGGCTCGCATTTCATTTATATCCATATTATTAATTTCTCTCTATATTGCATTAGCCTATTATTGCTTTACCGGCTTGCAATGTTCTTTGTTAGTGACAAAATTTTAGCTGGTATATTTATAGGTTTTTTTGCCTTTCTTTTTTCTCATTTTGATATAGTTTCTTGGACTGCCCATAGTTATTTTATTCTTGGTTTTTGTTTATTTCTTTTAGGATTTATAGTGTATGCTGAGTTTTTAGAGACAGGTAGAAGTATTCTTCTTTTTCTGGTTAGTATTCTTTTTTTAATAGGAATGTTTTGTTATGAAGCTTTTATCTTTTGGCCTTTAGCCATTATAATTTTAACTTACATTGACAGCCTAATTAATAGAAAAAAGCTTACAAAGGTTAAATTAACAGTATCTTATCTATCAGTTGTCGGGTCAGTTTATATTGTCTACGTTGTTGTTTTTTTCTTAGCCAGATCTATTCAAACATATGGTGATTCTTGGATACGGACACATGCCTTATTTTTACAGATTACTTCCATAAGCAGGATATATAGAACTATTTTGACGGTATTCTTTAATATTTTATATAATGGTTTTCTAGTAAATATTATGCCAGCGCTTGCCTATCCTGCATTGATTGTTGCGGGAGATTCCAATATCGAATTGGGTGGATTTTTAAGGATACATCGCCCAACAGTGATAGATATGAAGATTGCAAGTGTCATTTTGTTATCAGCGGCTGTTTGGATTACCATCTATTTATTCAGACGGAAGCGTTTTGATATTTTGAAAATATTTATGTTTTTTACTTTTTTACTATTTTCTTTTGCATTCCTTCTATTCCATCTGAAATACTTCAGTAATAAACTATATTTACATAATTTTTTACAGTTTAGATATCAGTATATTCCAAATGCATTTGTGATCCTACTAGTCTTATTATTTTTTGATCGCTTATTAAAAGCGACACAAAGGACACGAAGGATAAAGGTTATTTTATATTCTGTTTTATTTATGGTTACCGTATTAAATATATATTGCACAATTTCTAGTATTTCACTGGAAACACGTCAATTTGCGCCGTTAAATAGAATGTTAGCAAATATAAAGAATGGCATCAGGGATGGGCAGATAGATGAAAATAATAAGCTCTACCTAGATGACTCTATTGCTAATCTTTTACCTGCGATGTGTTGGAATTTTAACATAGCAAAGTTTATGAAGGGAACATATCAATGGATGTTTAATAAACAGGAGGTAAAATATTTTAGCAATATTATTAAAGATGCCACATGGGTTGTCGATAAGAAAGATTTCAGTATCACCAGAAAATCTTCGGATGTTATACATGAAAAAGCAATAAAAATAAATGCAG
>JAGUYA010000177.1 GCA_020061545.1 Candidatus Omnitrophota bacterium | reverse complement strand
TCGGACTTGAAACTCGTTGAAAAAGAAATAATGCAGATAATCCAAGGGATTATCAACAAAATGGGTCAGCATACCCTTCTTAATTCCATTGATAAAATTAAAGATAAGCACTTAATTTCACAGCTTTATTTCTGGTCGCACCTTGTCAAGTATCAAACCAATCCCCAGAGATTCTTTAAGAAATGTGTTTCAGGATCCAGGTTTGCCATGTTTAATCCTTACGGTGATTTATTCTTTTGCCCTACCCATAAAGATAGTTTTATTGGTAATGTGAGAGAAAAAAAATTCGATTATCTCTGGACGTCTGAGAAAGCGCAATATATGAGGAGCTTTATTGAAAACAGTAATTGCCATTGTTGGTTAGTTTGTATTGTTTTCTCTATTCTAGATAAAGCATTAAGTAACTAAACAGGCTTGCCCATGAACACTGAGCTTAAAGAAAAACGAATTAGAGAACTTAAAGCAAACATAATTGACTCTGTAAATAAAAGAGTAGCAGAAGTTGTAACCGTCCTTTCTGTCAGAGAAAAGAATCTTCTTCTTAATGATTTCGAATACGCTATGGGCAAGATAACTTTAGAATCAACGCCCGAAGGGGTGGGCATAGGAGCGCATTATAGGTGTAATACGAGATGTATTTTTTGCTTGGGTGGAAGACCTAAGTTTTTTTCTCTGCAGAGGTACAAGGACTTCTTTGAGCCAAGATTGAGTTCGGTTATTTCTAAAGTAAGATATATTAATTTCTGTGGATTTGGCGAGTTACTTTTAATGCCCGATATAGAAATTTTTCTTGATTATGTGAATGAGAAAATTCCTGATGTAAATAAGGTATATACCACTAACGGAACTCCTCTCGTAAATAATGAAGTTTTAACCCTACTTACAAAAAGTAAATCGGCAGTATTGATATCGCTCCATGCTTCCAATAGCCAACTGCACAGATTATTAACAAGAATAAATACCTTTGACCAGATCGTATCCCATATAAAACAATTGGTCTCTATGCGTAAATGCCAAGGCCATCCTACCGTAAACCTCATTTTTCTTATCAATACTTTAAATATTGAAAATCTGCCTGATTTCGTGGAATTCGCGGTCAGCTTAGGCGTAGATGAGGTGATTTGTAATTATATGACTATATTTAATCTGTCGCATTTAAAACTTTCCTGTTTCTTTAAACAGGAGATTACTAATGAAAGTTTTAAAAAAGCAGAAGAATTTGCCAAAAAGTTAAAATTTAAGCTGAAGCTACCACCGCGGTTTGGAATAAACAGCCAACACAGCAAAACCCCTTTATGCAGTGACCCTTGGAAATATTGTTATATTGAAAATGAAGGTTCGGTATTACCGTGTTGTTATGCCGGAGATCATCTAGGTTATTTAGAGGGGGCAGATTTTGAAACGATTTGGAATGGGGCCAATTATAAACACCTCCGTAGTTGCCTAATCAAAGGTCCAGACCATGAATGGTGTAAATATTGCCAGAAATATCGTAGCGATAATGTAAATGATATACGTTCACATATAAACTTTCGCCCGGGTTTTCGGGAGAAGATTTTAAGAGGATACAAATTATGAAGGTAGTCCTTATTCAATGCCCAGGATGGGGCAGAGATTGTCCTCCTTATACAATCGCCCTTCTATCTGCATGGTTGCGAAGAAGTGGCCATAAGGCTTTTGGTTTTGACCTGAATAACGCATTATACTGTAGTGGCCCAGATAAATATAAAGAGATGTGGGATGATAAAGACCTGTATTCTTTCTGGAATAATGAATCGTTGATTTCGCAATTTATTTGTGATAATGAACGGATGATAGAATTCCAAGTCAATTCTATTTTAGATACGGGAGCTAAGATTGTCGGTTTCACTGTTCATTTTACTTCTTTGCTTGTCAGTCTGGAAGTAGCCAGGAGGATTAAAAACCGGGCTAAGGACAGAATTATTATCTTCGGTGGCCCTGATTGTTGCCGTGAATTAAGGGGACTTGAGATTATAAAGGAAGATGCGGTTGATATTGTTGTAGTCGGTGAAGGCGATGAGGTCTTATTGGAATTAGTTGAAATAGTCGAAAGAGATGAAAGTGTAGGTTTTTACCACGGCACATTGCTTAAGAAAGAAGGAAGGATTATTGACTGCGGGGATAGGCCAGTTATAAAAGACCTAAATCTTACCCCTTTTCCTGATTATAGTGATTTTCGCAAGGATATCCTATTAGGACATTACCGACAGCCCGAACGGCTGGAGATATTTGATAGCAGGGGTTGCATTACACGCTGTCATTTCTGTAGTGAGTGGCAATTCTGGAAGGTATATCGTTCGATGAGCGGAGAGCGGATGTTTGAAGAGGTTGCTTATCAAGTAAAAAGATTTCCGGGTGTAGATTATTTTTACTTTATCGGTTCGCTATTGAATGGAAGCCCAAAGGCGCTATCCAAATTTTGTGATTTGTTAATCCAAAATGATTTGAAAATAAGATGGTTAGGGCAAGCGATTATCAGACCAGAGATGACTAAGGAGCTTTTAGAGAAGATGAAGAAGGCAGGTTGTGAGTGGTTGGGATATGGTATAGAGAGCGGTTCTCAAAAAGTGGTAGATAGTATGAACAAGCATTTCTCTATTACTAATGCCGAAGAGGTCTTGCGAGATACCCATCAGGCAGGAATTAGCACCCAAGTTAATTTTATGTTTGGTATACCCACAGAGACAGGAGATGACTTTAAGCAAACTTTAGAATTTCTCAAAAGAAACAGAGAAAATATCGATTCTGTTTTAGCCAGTCAATCTTTTTGTGTCATAGATAAAGGGACTTATCTTAATACACATGCCAAAGAATTCGGTATTAAAAATGCAGACCATCACCTCTATTGGGAGACGGACACAAATGACTATGCAGAAAGGTTCAGACGTTATGAGGAATTCTGTAAACTAGCCCTTTCTTTAGGCCTACCGCAGACCTCAGGGGTGTTAAGAGTCAAACCTGATAAATGGCTACTCTTGGGTGATTATTATCTATTTAAAAAAGATTATTCTCAGGCAATAGAATGTTTTAAGAAATCTATGCAATTAGAATCTTGGAATAATACAACCCTACAGAAGATAGAACTGTGTCAGAAAGAACTGGAAAGATTAGGTAAAGATGCCTCCTGTTCGCCCTGTAGAAGCATAGACAATTTAAAGGAAACTAAAGAAAAATCTTCCCTGGTGCTGGAAGAAGTTAAAGAGAAAGACACCACAATCCCTCAACTTGACTTAGAAAAGGAATCGGAGAGTTTCTGTGAAGGTCTTGATGGGATGCAAAAGAAAGTAGTAGAGGCGCTTGTTCGGCTTGGCCTGAAAGATAAATTGCATAACTTTTTACTCATTGAGAAAGAAAAACAGATGCGCCAGGAGTATGTCTTGGGATATCCTTATTGGTTAACCATCGACCCCACAAATTTCTGCACTTTAAGATGTCCTTTCTGTCCTACCGGCCAAGGCCGTAATTCCCGTACAAAAGGCTATTTATCACTGGAGAATTCCAGAAGGATAATTGATGAATTGGGTCCCTATTTAATTCATATAGATTTCTGTAACTGGGGCGAGCCACTTTTAAATAAAGAGATTTACGAAATGATAAAATACGCCAAACAATATCAAATCGATACAAAAATAGACTCAAATCTTAATCAGTTGAGTGAAGAAGATACAGAGAAGATGATTCTTGCAGGCTTAGATAAAATAATTGTTTCTATTGATGGTGTTACAGCCCAGACCTATTCTAAATACAGAATAGGAGGCGACTTCAATAAAGTAATGGATAATCTAAAACTATTAATTAAGAAAAAAAGACAACTAAATAGACCTAATCCCTATATCTCCTGGCAGTTTTTGGTATTCAGACACAATGAATACGAGATTGAAGATGTGAAGAGAATAGGTGAGGACTTAGGAGTAGACCATGTTGGTATAGCCAAGGCCTTTATCGGTAATAAAGACTGGATTCCCTTGAATAGAGAGTATAGCCATTACAAAAGAGAAGAGATTAAAGACGAGTATACCTCAAATTATTTTAAGTCCTCCCAAAATAAGATGTGTAATTGGCCATGGGAGGCAATAGTCATAAATCCTAACGGCTCGGTTTCTGTCTGTTGTTCAGTGGAAGATGAAAAGGATGATTTTGGAAATATCTTTCAAAATTCATTTAGAGATATCTGGAATAATGAAAAATACAGGACAGCCAGGAGATATATCAAAGATAAAAAGACGCCTGACTTGAAAGATAACAACATTTGTATTGGATGTAAACACTTAGGATTAACTAATCTGGATATACTTTCTTGTCATTCATTTTTTAGCTATCAATAATAGTATATGAAAAAATTGTTATTTATATTAATTTCTTTTTTGATGGGAATGGGATTTGCCTTGATATCTTTAGAGTTATTTCTACGATTAAACCCAAAATTTGG
>JAGUYA010000133.1 GCA_020061545.1 Candidatus Omnitrophota bacterium | reverse complement strand
GCTTCTTTTTCAACGAGTAAGGTTTCATAACCTAAATTTTTAAAACCAACGGGAGTGATGTGACATTTTGCTCCTAAAATACGGGACATTACCTCTGGCCCGAACATAGAGCCAGGGATAGTGGTAAAGAAATGCAGTTCTGCTGGCCCATCAACTAAAGGACCGATTATTGCCCCACCGCTCTCTTCTTCCTGCATTAAAATCAAGGGTTTCTTCTCTTTTTCTCTATCTTGAGCTAATAATTCTTCAATCTTTTCTTTAGTGGGCTCAATGCCTCCTAATCTTCTTCTAAAATAAGCAAGGCCGCGGTCATAGCCAATTAGGGTAAATATCTGATCGGGACTAAACCTCACAAAATATACTGCCGCATTAGGTTCCTTAGGGCTGACGAGTAAACCATTTTTTTCTGCAACTTCCGCTTCTTCTTCAGAGATAATCACTGCTGTGCCCATTCTATCTGCATCCATATCTGCACTCGCTGCAAGAAGAACCTTTCCATTCTCCTTTTGAATCTGAATTAATTTATCTATAACCCCTGAGTATTCTAATGTCTCTGGTTTAGAAGGGTCGGGCTTGGCAATACCACCTATATTTGGGTCAGGTAACGCATTCATAGTAACTATCCTCTCAATCCAGTTATAATCTTTATTGTTACTGTCTTTCCTGCTCCAAGAAGAAGGATTTCCTGATTGATTAAATGTCTTGAGTAATTCATCCAGATAATAGGCAACAGTTTTTCCACCAACGCCATACAGGCCATCAAAGATAAACTCTGCTCCTTCATCCATTGCCCTCACGATTAACTCAATATCCTCTGTTCTAAAAATATGTCGAATATAATTATCAAAATAAATCTGTTTAAAGTCCTCTTTAGTAACCCATGCCTCTGATTCAGTACTATTCAAGGCAGCAATCTTTACTATTCCTTGTCCTTCTCCTGCATTATAAATCCTAAGTAAGTCCTGATACTGTTGTTCTGTCTTATCTAAAGTTGCTACCATGCCCTCTTCCATACCGGGCTTTATACCACTTTCATTTGCCGGATTATGGCTGGCAGTAATCATCAAACCTAAAGCGAGGTTATAGAACCTCACCATAAATGAAACTAAAGGAGTAGAGCAGGAGCCGTCTTTATCCCTGATCACTTTTATCCTATTAGCTACCATCACCCGCGTAATTAAATCTGCAAATTCTTTAGAGAAATATCGCTCATCGTAACCAATCACAACTTCTTTTTTCACTTCTACGTCATTTAAAAGGTAATTCGCATAGGCCTGGGCTAAAATTAAAACCACCGCGGTATTTAATTCAGCTCCTTCATCCATATTTGCAATATCCTCTACTCCCCTTGTGCCTGCGGTAGATTTTTCCCCTCTTACCACTGCCCAATTAATATTTTCGGGATAAATCTTCAAGAGATCCGCCACGGGTATCTCAAAAGTTTTGTTTTGCATATTTTCTTGGGAGATTCTTTTTAATTGCCCCACTGAGGTTAATTGCTGAGTCAAGATTTCCAGACCGAGTCTCTGTATAATTTCCTTCAGTTCCATTGTTTCTGCGCTGGCAATTCGTTTTTCTATCTTAAAAAGACCTGAATATTTTTTTACAGTAATGTATTCTTGAGGATTATCCACCTGCCACTCTAAAGCCCGTGCTATGCGCGCCATCTCTTCAGGACTTAATCCTTGTAAGTTAAATCTGTTATAAAGCGCTCTTAAAAATCTGACTCTATGTTTTAATACCCTTTTTAAGTCATCAATATTATTTATGGTTGCATGGGGCAATTGTTCACTAAATAAAGCTTTAATGGTTCCTAGAATATTAGGATTATTTAATAATCCGTTAATATCACTGGGATCGATATTTTCTATGGTCTCAAGGAGACCCCTGTAATCTTTTTCTGTTATAACCGGCTTTATATCTTTAGAGGCGAGCCTGGATTCAATTCTCCGGCCCACTCCCATGAAAACTATTTCTTCGAGCCTATTCGCTTCTACTCTCCAAACCCGTTCTATCTCTTGAATTATGCTTAACTTTTTATCTTCGGAAAGACCTGCAAAATCACTTATTTTCATTTCAGGCTCAAGTATGCTAAATAATACTCTAAAAAGTAAAAGATTATTGTCCCTTAAATAAGTTCTAAGACTTATAAAATTATTGGTTTCAATCAATACCGCATTGCTAAGAGCAGAGAGTAATAAATCCATTTCTTCAGATAATTTCTCCTCCTTATCTCTTACTATCTCCTCAAAAATATCCCTGACATCCTGGTAAATATTCTCTATATTGCGCGGCCAGAACTTCAGCCACTTTTCATATTTCCTAATCAGTTCCAATAATTTCTTATATGCATCAGTTAAAATTATTTTTTTCTTTTTCTCTACCATTTCTGACTGCCAATTTCTAAATTCTCTAACCACTAAATCCTGGCTGATTTGCCTATTTCTCGTGATGCGCTGATCAGCAACACTTATCAATTCGTCTAACCGCTGTCTTGTTCCTTCTATGCCTCCCAGCTCAACACTAACATCAATGTCACCGGGTAAGGCTTCAAACAATTGCTTATCTGAAGTTAAAGGTTTATCTCCCCACACCAGAATTTTTGCAGGCGGAATCTTTCGTTGGAATTTCTTCTCAACTCTTGTTAAAAAATCTATATAGGCAGCTCCTTTGCTTGCAGACTTTAAAACTATATCCACAGAAGTTTTTCCTGCAACACGCGCATCTACAAAAGATAGGTTATGTTCGCTAAAAGCTTTGTTTAATTCATCAGATAATGCCTCGCGTTTGTCTTCCCGGCCTTTCATATATACTGTTAACTGAGTCTTACGACGGTCAAGCTGATTAGTGCCGGGAATCTTTATTCCTTTAAATTCAATAAGTTCTCCTAAATTAAGATTCCTCAAAGCCTGTCTAATCAATTCAACTATTTTTTCTTCTGAAACAATAAATTCATCTAAGCCAGGAGCAATATATATAGGCTCTTCAATTAATTTGCCTCTGCTATCATATTGCCAAGCGCGGCTGCCACCATTATCATAGATAACAAAATACTTCCGTAATTCTGGTTTTACAAAACGCATCATCCGTTCATGAATTTTATCTATATCATCCTCTCCTGAAATTATCGCTATCTCAATAGGCATATTTCTTTCGTAGTAATTTTCCGCAAAATATTCTAACTTCCTTAACATATCTTCCTCTATCAACTCATCTGCCTTTACCAGGGTATCATCGAAATCAAAAACTAAAACCTCAAAATCATATGGCGATTGAAATTCTGCTACAGGCTCTCTTCTTTTTATTTCTGGGACAGATTCCTTGCCTGTTTTTAATACTTCTAATAACTCTTGCTCCATCGTCTTTATCATTTCTTCGAGAAGTGCCCTGGTGCCTGATTTAACTATTGTAAAATCAAAACTTGAATCTTGCGGGTTAATCCTGACGATTTTTTCGGCAAAGATTCTTATTACTGGCTCAATGCGCGAGAGACGCACTGTAATTGTGCCCTTGCGCCCTAAGTCATCAAAAGTACGGCTATTACTTTCGCGACGTTGAGTCAATAGAAATTTCGATTTCTCTGGCCATCCAGAATCTAACCATTCTTTTATACGCTCTCTTTGCTTCTCATTAGCAATTTTAACTTTTCTATAAAAATTAAGGCAATAGGTGAAATTCTCAGAATAAACCTCATCAAGTCTACTAAATAGATCTAAATCTTTTTGTTTTGCCTTAGCCAAAACACAAGCAGCCATTAAAACCATTTCAATACCATCCCGGCGATAACCTAAAAGTGTTGCCCCATACAATTCATCTGCGGCAAAGATAAATGAGGTATCCGTATCTTTATGTAATTTCTCTAATATGCTTTTTAATTTTGAGAGGTTGCTGAAACCTGGGGGGATGTCTTCGGTCTTTAAACCATAATTTTCTGCAATGACTTTAAGCATATTTGTGGTATTATAAGATTTAACCACATAACCCTGTTGCGGTAATTTCCCTCTGGATTTCAAATCTGATAATAGCGTCCCGAGAATAAGCACCCATGCTTCATTGACATTTACAGGTTTTAGCTCTCCGTTGTTATCTTTGGTTGCCAAATTAAATCTGCCGGCATCCGAAGATAATGTTATAATCAAATCCGCCTCTGTTTCTTTGGCAATTGGCAAAGCAGGGCCGAGCATTTTATCAATGGGGTCGCAATATTCGCACTTGGGAAATTCGGAATAAATTCGACCTCTGCGCTCTACACAAGTCACCTCAAAGCCCAAATTTTCTAATATCTCTTTGAGCAATACTCCACCTGCAGTATAAACAGGGTTATATGCTATTCTGAAGGGCTTGCCTTTGTCTTTTAAACCTTTAAGTATTCCTCCTATTTCTTCTTTATCAAAGGGAAGGTTGTTTAATAAATAATCGCGGTATCTGGTTTCCATATCTATAAAGCCTTCCTTTTCTTCCCGGCCAAGATATACTAATCGGCCAATCTTTAATGCTTCTGCGAAAGAAATATCATCTTGGATATCCTTCCATTTAACCAGCTGGTAATATTTCATTAAACTATTAATTAATTCCGGCTCGAGGTCAGCTCCTTTTTCTTGTGCAATCTCAATTCCATTATATCCTGTAGGATAATGTCCTGCGCCAATGAAGAACCCATAGGCAGCCTTACAATCTCGAACCGCAAATCCACCCACTGCCGCAGGAAGACTGGCACGGGAAAGATACACTTTAATACCGTTGGCTAAGAGGACCTTTGCCACAGCACGTGCAAAATCTCTGGATTTTTCACGCGTATCGTAAACGATAACTACCCCTCTATCCTGAATCTTGGCTCCCTCTTTTTGTGTTGTAGCTACTGACTGGGCTAAAATAAATTCGGAAAAGGCCTGTGCCATTTTTCTTACTGTATAGATATTTACATTACTTGTGCCGATACTGTGCATCGGTAGGCGAATACTCGCTGTCCCATGGAAATCTAAATCTTGCGCAAAAAGTTCCCTTATCTCTACCCATTTATTTTGGGAAATCATCTTTTTTAATACTGCACTGCCTCTGGGTAAATCCAGCCAATTTTTGACTCTCTCGGCCACTGTTTTATCTTTAACGTGTGAGCTAATAATCTGCTCTAAGGAAGGCCTTGCCCTCTTTAGTTCCGAAAAACTATCATCGCTCGCTGGCGAACTGGAACTGAAAAATCTTTCCGTATC
>JAGUYA010000123.1 GCA_020061545.1 Candidatus Omnitrophota bacterium | reverse complement strand
GGTATACCGGATAAGTTCTGCAGGCGGTATGGTTCAAGAGAATACTTACGGCGTCTAAATAAAATTGATGTAGATAGCGTAACAGAGTCTATAAGAAAATGAGTCAAAAAATAAGCACAGTGGTGGTAATTCCTACCTATAATGAGGCGGAGCATATCGAGACATTGATTTCCCAGATTTTATATTTTCAGCCGGAGTTTAATATTCTTGTTGTAGATGACGATTCGCCTGATGGAACAGGCAGAGTAGTAGATGAATTATCAAAGAAATCAGATAAGATAAAGATTTTGCACCGCTCTAAAAAATCTGGTTTGGGGAAAGCTTATTTAGAGGGATTCAACTACGTTTTATCACAAAATCCACCTTATGAGAAGATTATTCAAATGGATGCTGATTTTTCTCATCATCCAAGATATCTGGGAGATTTACTTAACACAACACAGAACAAGGATATCAGTATCGGCTCCAGATATATTCCTGGCGGAAAGGTGCTTGAGTGGGGATTGAACAGAATGATGCTTAGTTATATTGCTAACCTCTTTATTCGTCTTTGGTTAGGATTAAAGGTGAAGGACTGTACCAGCGGTTTTCGTTGTTTTAAGCGAGAGGTTTTAGCCAACATCAGACTTGAAACGATTAAAGCCAATGGTTATTTGTTCCAGATAGAAGTATTAACTCGCTGCCTGCGTTCGGGCTATAGTTTTAAAGAAATCCCCATCACATTTGTCGAGCGTAAAGAAGGTAAAACGAAGTTGGGATTTTATGAGATATGGGAGGCATTTTGGGGCGTCATGAGATTACGCTCCAGGTTTCTCTAACACATCTTGTCTATTTAACTAAAAGTTTGGCCGGATAAGAATTTTAAATTAGATTTGGTTTTACCTCGAAGCCAGAAACACTATCTATTTATTCAGATATGTTAAATTTTAATTCAACAAAAAGAACCGGCACTGCAGCAAAGCTGGTTTTATTAATCGCCAAAGAAATGGTTCAGAACAAAGAAACTCCTGAAAAGAAAGATTTAATTATCTATAACAATATTGATTGGGAAGGTTTTAAAGATTTTGTTATTTATCATCAAATTATCCCCTATACATACGTTAGTCTTAAGAGTTACGCCTCTTTCCTGCCTGAAAGGTTATTAGAATTCTTAAAGAATTGTTATTATTATAATTTGATACGTCATCAATCTCTCTGGCAGGAGTTTTTAAAAATAGTAGATACTTGCCAGAAAGCAGGGATCGGTTGTATACCCATAAAAGGAATAGCCCTGTTTGAGGATGTATATGCCGGCCAGCCTGTAAGGCCCATGTGCGATATCGACCTTTTGATACAAGAAGAAGATTTTAGGAAGATAGAAGACATATTTTATAATTCAGGATACCAGAAGCATTTAGGGGGCCTGAAAGAAGATTACTGGAAAAATCTTTGCCAGATCACTTTTTCTAAAAAAAATCCTGATGGGTTTGTTGTGTTTATTGATTTACATTGGGCGCTTGATTTCAAAAGGAAACACAGAAGGGTTCTACCAGATATTTGGAAAAGGATAAGAAAAATTGATATTGAGGGGCAAAGATTGAATTTGCTTTCTTCAGAAGACACCCTTTTTAATTTAGTTTTACATTTAAGGCGGTTTAGAAGTGTTTTATATCTTAAAAATGTTTGTGATATAGGGTTATTGTTAAACAAATACGCTAGTAATTTCGACTGGGATTATATATTAAAAGAATCTAAGGAAAGTAAAATTTGCTCTACGATGTTTTTTGCCTTAGCCCAGGTAAAACTTTTATTAGATATCGATGTGCCTGCATTTGTCTGGAAGGGGCTGAATATTTCTTATTGGAAGAGGGAGACGACGCTAAGATTTATAGAGAATAACACCTTTTTACATTCGTCTGATTCTAAAATTAAGAACCTTTGCTTAAAAACTCATTTTCTTCTATACGATAGTCTTCGGGAGCCAGCAGAATATATTCTTAATATTCCTATAGAACAGTTCGCTAGCTTTAATGCGCTTGAGCCTTACGATAAAAAAACAGAATTTCTCTACCACCTAAGGTTATTGTATTCTTTGTATACAATAATAAGAATAGGTTTAACCAAAAGACCCCGAAGAGATGTATACAATCTTCCATGACCGATTTAGGCAAGGTTTGCATCAAAAAAGAGTAAGCAAAAATCTTCCTTTAAAAGGGGCTTTGGAATTGACTTATAGATGTAATCTGCGATGTGTGCATTGTTACGCAGAGAATGTCCCCGATGTTAATGAGATTAATTCACATCAGATATATCGCATCTTAAACGAACTGAAGTTAGCAGGCTGTCTCTGGTTGTTGATTACAGGAGGAGAGCCTTTATTTAGAGACGACTTTCTTAAGATATATTCTCATATAAAAAAACAGGGTTTTTTAATTTCTCTTTTTACTAACGCAACTTTAATCGATCCCGAGATAATTAAATATCTATCAAAATATAAACCACTAATGGTTGAGGTAACCTTGTATGCTTTAGACGAAAAACATTACAAGCTGATAACCGCTGTAGAGGGGGCATATAAAAGGTGCATAAGGGGTATCGATATGCTTGCTAAATATAATGTACCCTTTAGGATTAAGATGCCAGTTATGAATTTCAATAAGAGTGAATTAGAGAAGATAAGAAAATATGCCGATGAATTAAAAGTAGAGTTTCGTTATGACCCCATTATTCATCCTTCTTTAGGTGGTTCTAAATTCCCGTATCAATTCCGTTTATCTCCCAAGGAAGTAGTAGAGATAGATAAAAGATATCAGCATATAAAAATATCAGGCTGTGATGTCAAAGAAAATAAATGGCTCCGGAAAAAAGGATTTCTATATAATACCTGCGGGGCGGGGTTGAATTTTTTCTCCATAAATCCTTATGGAAAGTTAAAACTCTGTATGTTATCTAACTACCCGCACTGGGATGTATTAAAACAAGGTTTTACAGCTGGCTGGAAGAGATATTTTCAGAAAAACAATGTTTTTAAGAT
>JAGUYA010000007.1 GCA_020061545.1 Candidatus Omnitrophota bacterium | reverse complement strand
GCTCATTAAATTACTACTTGAAGCAGGAAAGAGTTGGTAGTATAATCTAACCATATGTTGAAGATATTGGAGCCATACATACTTACATTTATCCCCATCTTCGTGGCTGTAGATGCCATTGGCAATATCCCTCTGTTTATTTCAATGGTAGAAGGAATGAACAAGCACCAGAGGCGTAGGGCTATTGCCGAATCCGTGACCACAGCCACGGTGGTAGCGATTATCTTTATGTTCATCGGTAAATGGGTATTAAGACTCATTGGCATCACTATCGCAGATTTTCAGATTGCCGGCGGCGTGCTTTTATTTGTGATATCCATGCGTCTTCTGCTCCCGGGTGCCTACAAAGTTATTTTATCCGATGGGCACGATAAAGATGTAGGCGTCTTTCCTTTAGGCACGCCCTTGATTACCGGCCCGGCTGTATTAACCACTACCCTGATTATGTTAGATAGTTACGGCATTATGCCTACTTTTGTTTCTCTGGTGGTAAATATGCTCATTGTCTGGATTACGCTGGCCAAAGCTAATTTTATTATGAAATTGATGGGTGCAGGCGGGACACGGGCATTCTCTAAGATTATGTATATATTACTGGCAGCCATTGGCGTAATGATGGTGCGCAGGGGAATAGCAGGGATTTTCATAAAATGACACGCCGAGTTTTAACCTTTATTATGGCTGGAGGAAAAGGCGAGCGGTTATGGCCTTTAACCCGGGACAGGACAAAACCCGCAGTGCCGTTCGGAGGAATATACCGGATTATCGACTTTACCTTAAGCAATTGTATTAATTCGGGCCTACGCAGGATTTATGTCCTCACCCAATATAAATCCGCCTCTTTACAAAGGCATATCCGTTTAGGTTGGAATATCCTGCCTTCTGAATTAGCCCAATTTATAGAATTATTGCCTGCCCAGCAGAGGGTAGGGGATAGCTGGTATTTAGGCACTGCAGATGCGATTTATCAAAATCTCTATACCTTAGGAATGGACCAGCCTGATGAGGTATTAATTTTGGCAGGAGACCATGTCTACAAAATGAATTATTATACGCTCATAGATTTTCATCGCCAGGCAGAGGCGGATTTGACTGTGGGTGTGGTAGAGATGGATAAAGATAAGGCCGCGCATTTAGGCGTGGTAGAGGTAGATAGCCTGGGCCGGGTAACAGGTTTCCAGGAAAAACCAAAGGAACCCAAAATCATACCCGGTAATCCGGAAAAGATATTTGCTTCTATGGGTATCTATGTCTTTAAGCTTCCCGTCTTGGAAGGAGAATTACAGGAAGACAACGCGAAGCGCAATTCCACCCATGATTTCGGCAGAGATATCATCCCCCAGATGCTCAAAAAAAACCTGAAGGTGGTGGCTTTTAATTTTTCCCGCCAGGCTATTTTAGAGCAGGCGGGATCCCGCTATATAATAGATGGCAGAGCGGGAATTGATGAGAATCAAAAAGAAGCCTGGTATTGGCGGGATATCGGAACCATAGATGCGTATTATGAGGCAAATATGGATTTGGTGCAGGTTGACCCGGTATTTAATTTGCATGATAGAGACTGGCCGATAAGGACTTATGAGGAACAGTTTCCGCCGGCGAAAACCGTGTTTTCCGGCGCAGAGATTACGGGCAGGGTGGGTCTGGTCCTGGATTCATTAGTTTCCGGAGGCTGTGTGGTCAGCGGAGGCAAGGTGCAGCGCTCCATACTTTCTCCCAACGTAAGGATTCATAGCTATTCTGAGGTTTACGATTCTATACTTATGGAAGGCGTGAATGTGGGCAGGTACGCCAAGATAAAGAAAGCCATAATCGATAAGGATGTAGATATTCCGCAAGGCACGGTCATTGGTTACGATTTAGAAGAGGATAAGCAAAGGTTTTTTGTCAGTGAGTGCGGCATTGTGGTAGTGGCTAAAGGAACGAAAATAAAATAAGTTATTAGTTATGAGTTATGGGTTATGAGTTGCAATGATCAGAAAAGCAAAAATTGAAGATATAAGACAGATACAGAATTTGATTAATTTGTTTGCTAAAGAGGACCTCATGTTACCCAGGTCCTTAAATGAATTATACGATAACCTGAGAGATTTTTGGGTAGTTGAAGAGAATAAGAAGATTATAGGTTGTTGTGCCTTACACGTCTGCTGGGAGGATCTGGTGGAAATAAAGTCTCTTGCAGTGCGAAAAGATAGACAAAAACAAGGCATGGCACAACAGCTCATATTTACTTGTATAAAAGAGGCAAAAGAGATAGGTGCTAAAAAGATATTCGTGCTTACCTACATACCGGAATATTTCCGAAAATTTGGATTCAGAAGGATTAGGCATTCTGAGCTACCCCACAAGATCTGGGCAGAATGTATCAATTGCTGCAAATTCCCCGATTGTCAGGAAGTCGCCCTTCTAAAGAAGTTATGAGTTACGAGTTATAAGTTATGAGTGAGAATGAGAAAAGGATAAAAGAGAGAAGTTTTGATTTTGCAATAGAAATCATCAAATTAATTCAAACTTTACCAAAAAATACCGCTGGATTTGAATTAGGAAAACAAATTTTAAGGTCGGGAACTTCAATTGGTGCTAATATTGAAGAGGCTACAGACGCAAGAACAAAGAAAGAATTTATTAACTGTATGAATATAGGGAAAAGAGAGGCCAGAGAAACTAAATATTGGCTAAGACTGCTTCAAGCATCAGCATTACTCAATAATTCTAAAATTCAACCTTTATTAGACGAGAATGAAATTATTATAAGAATTCTCACATCCATTGTTAAGACATCAGAAAACAACCTCTAACCCATAACCCATAACTAATAACTCCGAGCGACTGAAAGGAGCGAGTGAATATGGATTATTTATTAACCGATGAGCAGAAGATGGTTCAGGAATTAGCCCGCAAGATTGCCGAGGAGAAGATTCGGCCGGTAGCAGCTAAGTATGACCAGAGCGGAGAATTCCCCTGGGAGATTATGCAGATTTTAGCGCAGTCGGATTTGTTTGCGATTTTTGTGCCGCAGGAATACGGCGGAATGGGCCTAGGTGTATTGAATTTATGTATCGCTACTGAGGAATTATCGGCCGCCTGTGGAGGTATCGCGGTTTGTTATGCTGCCTCTGCCTTAGGGACATTTCCCATAATACTTTTTGGTAATGAACAGCAGAAAAAGAAATATCTTCCGGACTTAGCCAGCGGTAAAAGAATTGCTGCCTTTGCCTTAACTGAACCAGAAGCAGGCTCAGACGCCTCTGCCATTAAGACTACAGCCAAGAAAGAGGGTAATTACTATATCTTAAACGGCACAAAACATTTTATCACTAATGGCGGTGAGGCAGCGACTTATACTGTAATTGCTGTGACGGATAAAACCAAAGGTGCGCGCGGCGCTTCGGCATTTATCGTCGAGAAAGGAACGCCTGGCTTTACCTTTGGCAAGAAAGAGGAGAAAATGGGTATCCGCGCATCGGTAACCCGCGAACTGATTTTTACGGATTGTAAAATCCCCCAGGAAAATCTCCTCAGTAAAGAGGGTATGGGCTTTATTGTGACCATGAAGACATTTGATATGTCCCGTCCGGGTGTGGCTGCCCAGGCATTGGGTATTGCCCAGGGGGCGTTGGATGTAGCGGTCAAATACGCCAAAGAGAGGCAGCAGTTCGGAAAATCTATCTCTAGTTTTCAGGGCATACAATGGATGCTGGCAGATATGGCCACAGAGATAGAGGCAGGTCGGGCTTTAGTTTATTCTTGTGCGCGGGAAATAGACGCTGGCTCTAAAGACGTGGGCAAGGATTCAGCTATGGCCAAGATGTTTGCTTCTGATATGGCCATGAAAGTTACTACTGATGCCGTCCAGATATTAGGCGGTTACGGATATATGAAAGACTATTCTGCAGAGAAATATATGCGCGATGCCAAGATTACCCAGATTTATGAAGGGACAAATCAGATTCAAAGAAATATCATTGCCTTGCAGTTAATCAAAGAAATGGCGAAATAAAATGAATATAATAATTTGCATAAAACAGGTTCCCGAGACCACCGAAGTAAAAATTAATCCGGAAACGAATACCTTAATCCGCGAAGGAGTAAAATCCATGATTAATCCCTTTGATATGTATGCCATTGAAGAGGCGGTGCGTCTAAAGGAAAAATTTGCAGGTAAAACCACGGTAATTACCATGGGCCCTCCTCAGGCAGAAGCAGCTTTAAGAGAGGCAATGGCTATGGGCATAGATGAAGGGATATTGATTTCTGACCGTGCCTTTGCCGGTAGTGATACCTGGGCGACCAGTTATACGCTATCCTCTGTAATTAAAAAAATAGGCGCTTTTGATTTAATCCTCTGCGGTAAACAGGCCTCTGACGGCGATACCGCACAGGTGGGTCCGGGTATTTCTGCGCACCTGGATATACCCCAGGTTACTTATGTGAAGAAAATAGAAGAGATAAACCCCGCCCTTTCTACTATGGAAAGTGGAAATACAGAAAGAAAGGGCGGGGTAAAAGATAAATTTATGCGTGTGGAAAGGATGACTGAGGAAGGATACGAAATCATTGAGACGCCCTTACCCGCGCTTTTTACGGTAGTAAAAGAAATAAACGAACCCCGGCTTCCTTCTTTAAGAGGTATGCTGCGGGCCAAACAGGCAAGGATTATCGTCTGGGCACAAAAAGAACTGCAGCTGGATAGCCAAAAAATAGGACTTTCTGGCTCGCCTACGCAGGTCATCAAAATATTTACACCACCACCCCGGCCAGGCGGTCAGATATTCAAAGGTGAAACGCCGGAAATAGTGAATAAATTGGTGGAGCTGCTCAAGAACGAGGTACATTAATTATGCCTATTCAGATTATTATAGAAAAATGTACTGGCTGCGCGTTATGTATAAAAGCCTGCCCTTTTGATGCCATCCGTATTCTGGATAAAAAAGCAGTAATTGATTTAAATAAATGCAATCTCTGTGGTGCCTGCGTGCCGGCTTGTAAATTAAAGGCAGTGGTGCTGGAAGAAGGAGAGAAGCCAGCACCAAATTCCAACCTGAAAGATTATAAGGGAATTTGGGTATTTATTGAGCAGAAAAAAGGCAAGGTGCAATCTGTTTCCTATGAACTTCTGGGTAAGGCCCAGGAATTAGCCAAGAAACTCTCCTGTCAGGTGAGTGCAGTGCTTTTAGGGAATAACCTGGATGGCCAGCTCGATGAACTCATCTGGCAAGGCGCAGATAATATATATTTAGTTGAGGACAAGAAACTGGAGAATTTTCAGGATGAGCCTTACACCAATGTCTTAGTAAAACTTATCCAGAAATATAAGCCTGAGATTTTACTCTGCGGTGCAACCTCTATTGGCCGGTCTTTAATTTCGCGGGTAGCCGTAAAAATTAATACTGGCCTGACTGCTGATTGCACCGGGTTAGATATCGACCCTAAAGAAAAGATTCTTTTGCAGACCCGTCCAGCATTTGGTGGTAATATTATAGCTACGATTATTACTCCCCATCATCGGCCGCAGATGGCTACAGTAAGGCATAAGGTCATGCAGCCGATGGCACCCGATAAAAAAAGAAAGGGTAAGATTATCAGAGAAAGGTTTGACGGTTCTGTGTATGCCTCGGCGACAAAACTTTTGGATATCGTAGAAGAATTAGAAACGTTGGTGAATTTATCCGAGGCAGATATTATTGTCTCTGGCGGCAGGGGGATGGCTGGTCCAGAGAATTTTAAAATCTTAGAAGAGCTTGCCCGTGTATTGGGCGCAGCTGTGGGCGCTTCGCGTGCTGCAGTGGATTCGGGCTGGATGCCTTATTCGCACCAGGTGGGCCAGACCGGAAGGACCGTAGCCCCCAAGATATATATTGCCTGCGGCATATCCGGTCAGATTCAGCACCTCGTGGGTATGCAGTCCTCAAAGATTATTGTCGCCATAAATAAAGACGCTGATGCACCCATCTTTAAAGTAGCTACCTATGGTATTGTGGCAGACCTCTTTGAAATTATTCCTGCTTTAACCAAAAGATTCCAGGAAGTTCTCAGAAGGTAAGAGAGTTAATGCGACAGTTAATCATATTATTTATAGAATTTGTGTTGATTGTAGCGCTGGTGATAGGTATTTACTATACTAATCTCTTTAAAAAGTTTGAGCATCCGTATAGGTATAGTAAACCTCTAATGGCTACGCGTCTGGACCTGTCTGACTTGGAATTAAGGAGCGAACTGATCTTTTTTCTCACTAAAGAGCTGGGGTTATACGCAGGAGAATTCAAGATTCTGGATGTGGTATATTTATACACAGATAAAATCAGCGGCGCAGATTATATTCTGGTTACTTTAAAAGCTCCGGATGGGAAATTGTGCCAGATTACCGTCTCAAGGAATTTCCTTCCTTATGCAAAATGGGAGGTGAATCCCAAAAGTTTCAGCGTCATCGAGCCCCTGGAACCCATTCTGGGTTCTGAGGTGAAAGTTCCGCAATGGATGCAAGATTTAGGGGTAACACCCCAACAGCTGAATAAATATTACGCCGCTCATCCTGATGTGGCTTTAAAAGGAGAGGCGGCATTTTTGGATGAGAAAACCGGAAAATACAATTTGCCTCCAGACTGGTATCAGACCACGTTTACTTTAGAAATAGAAGATAAAGGCATCCGCTTGGTTCCTGAGACAGACAAGAAGGCGAAAACCGCTATCGTGAATTCTTACTGGAAAGCGGATTATCCTACTGAGTATCTGGGCCCAGGTTATCGAGAATATCTTTATAAAAAAATAAAGGACCAAAGATAATACCGCAAAATTTATTTCCT
>JAGUYA010000038.1 GCA_020061545.1 Candidatus Omnitrophota bacterium | reverse complement strand
TGATTGCTCTTTCTATAAGTGCCACTACTAATCACACTGCAGAGTTAGCCATGAAAAAGTTGGTAGAATTAAAAGGCTGTGAAGTGCACATAACTCATATTCCTACCCCAGGAGACGAAGTGGGTTTAAAAAGGTTAGGTGTGAATCTTACTACCGATGGCAAATTTTCTTCCCGCAATCTCTTTGTAACTTAATGCAGTATAGTTAAAATAAATAAAGTTAAGCCTTTTATAGGGTACAAGTAAAAGGCAGAGAAAGGACTGTTTTGTGCCTGTGAATATAAGGAGGTTCAAATGACAGGTGGAAAAGCAAGGCCCAAGAAAGATAAAGCCCTCAAAGTATGCGGTGGTAAACTGGTTAAGACAGGTGAAATCCTGGTAAGAGGTTTAAATACTTATAAAGCCGGTCAGAATGTTAAGGGTAAAGACACACTTTTTGCCCTTTGCCCAGGCGAGATTTATTTCTCTAAGAAGAAGACTAGCCACGGCAAGGTGAGGACATTTATCAATATTGCACCGGTTACAGAAAAGTCAGCTAAATAAACCCCCTTAGAAATACCAAAGCTAAAGATATGAAAAATAAAATTTCTCAAGGGGTATAAACATGGCGGAAGCAGACAGAGATATTCTCTTAAGTAAAGCCAATGGTTCGACTCCGTCCTTCGATAAACTCAGGACTAGTCCCGAGCGTAGTCGAGGGACGCTCACCATGGGCACTGAGCGACCCTTCGACTCGTTTCACTCGCTCAGGGTCGTCCCGAGCGCAGTCGAGGGACGAAGTCGAAGTGCCAAGAGATATTCTGCTCTTAAATATACCCTGGCCATTCTGGATACCATCTATTTGCTTATGCTTCTCTTAGTATTTGCAGGTTCTGGAATATCAAAAAATCTGGCGCAGGCATTACTAAATTTTGCCAGGAATCAATATATTATTCTTCCGTTATACCTTCTCATCGTTTCCGTTATTTATTATCTACTAAGTCTGCCTTTAAATTTATATTCCTCCTATATATTAGAGCATAAATTTTGCCTCTCCCAACAGAAAATAGTTGATTGGTTTAAAGACCAGATTAAGGCAGGCATTATATACTATGTCATCACCGTCATTCTTATTGCTGCTTTTTATTACATATTAAAGCATTATATCTATACGTGGTGGTGGGTCATTTCTTTAGTTTGGATATTCTTCAGTTTAATCTTAGCCAGGCTGACCCCTGTAGTTATCATACCTTTATTTTTTAAATATAAGAAGCTTTCGGATGATACTCTACGCGAGCGGATTATGAATTTGGCAAACAGAATGAAAGTAAACCCCGCTCCTGCGCGCAGGGGCGGGGTAAAGATACTGGATGTCTTTGAGATAGATTTGAGCAAAAAGACCCTAAAGGCAAATGCTGCCTTTGTAGGGATAGGCAAAACCAAACGGGTAATCTTAGCCGATACGTTAAAAGATAAATATAGTTATGATGAAATTGAGGTTATCCTGGCGCATGAATTTGCGCATTATAAGTTAAAACATCTCTTTAAACTTATACTGGTAAATTCTTTAGCCACGATAGTAGCATTTTATTTTATATTCAAAACCAGTAATTATGTCTTAAGGCTATTTAGCCTCTCTTCATTGTTAGATATTGCAGCATTACCGATTATTTTTTTATATTTGCTTATCTTTGGAATTGTCACGCAACCTTTCAGTAATTATATTAGCCGGAATTTGGAAAGAAATGCAGATACACTGGCGCTTAAAAGCACAGGTTTAAAAGAGGCCTTTATTTCTATGATGGAGAAACTCTCTAACCAGAATCTTTCCGATAGAAATCCCCACCCGATAATTAAATTCTTCTTCTTTGACCACCCGCCTACCGACGAACGCATAGCCACAGCCAAGTATTTAATTATTTAAAATCATAATATCATAAATAATAAATAGGACCGTTTCTTGGTCCAATCGGAGAAGTGTCCCCTATGGGGACACTTCTTGCTTTGGATCGGGATCTGTCCCTCTTATTTTTATACTATTTTATAAGCCGAGATTTTTAAATAAGGGAATGGCAATTTTAGTAATCTGGGGGTCAAACTGTTTTCCTGAAAGTTTGTTTAATTGATGGCAAGCGGCGGTAGGGCTCAGGGGTGCACGATAGGGCCGGTTAGAAGTCATAGCATCAAAGGCATCGCAGATAACTAAGATTCTGGCGCTCAAAGGTGCCTGGTTTCCTTTTAATCCTTGGGGATAACCTGAGCCATCAAAATATTCATGATGGCTGGAGGCCGCCAGCGCTATTTCTTTTAAACTCGGTAACATCTCCATAATCTTTTGCGTCAGTGAGGCATGTTTTTTTACTTCCTCAAACTCCTTTTTGGTAAGTTTTTTTGGTTTATTCATAATGTAACGGGATACATTAATTTTACCAATGTCATGTATAAGCCCTGCCCATCTTATGCGCGTGACCTCATCGTGGTCTAAGTTCATGGCCAGGGCAATAGCCAGGGCATAACGCGATACGCGTAGCGAATGGCCTGAGGCATAGGGATGTCTCATATCAATAACCTGTGCCAGGAATTCCAAGGTTTTACCAATGGCATCGATCTTGAAGGGAATATGGATAAAACTCACCCTGTCTTTTATTTCCTGAAAGATTATAGGTATATTCCGCCGCCGGACTATCCTATTAAAAAACTTACCCTCTTTTAATATAGCAAAGGCCAAAGCAAATAATTTTTTAGAATATTCCTTATTGATATTTAAGGACATCTTATCCTTTAGCTTTTTTAAGTTATGGTAGCGACCTGTCTGCAGGGCAATATCAATAGAGTCAGCCAATCTGATAACCTGAGAGCCAAAGGGTATTTTATTCTTTGTTTTTGCTCTGGGGTAACCCTGGCCATTTAACCATTCGTGGTGGTCAAGAATTAATTTTGCTACCTCAGTCATCTCTGGTATATTCGATACCAGTTGTGCTCCAATGATGGGATGGGAAAGTAGCAAGTGCCGGCTCATTTTATCATGGCGTTTTAGATAATGTATTATGTGAGAAGGAAACCCTACTCCACCAATATCATGTAGGAGGCCGGCATAGAATATGTATTTTAACATCTGTGCGCTGACTCTATTTTTGGCAAATTGGCTGGATAATATCGCTACGCGCCAGGCGTGATAAATATTTAGTCCTTTTTCGATGTCACTAATATAAGAAAGCGCGCTTATCAATTCGTTTACAGTTTTAGTCGGATTTACTCTCATTTTTCTTTTAGGAAGTCAACAATAATCTGGGCTGCTTGAGCACTTGCTCCTTTTTCACCCAGAGAAGCAGTTACACTGGATAAACCTTCCTGGATTTGACTTAACTTTTGTTTATCCTTTAAAATTTTCACTATATAATCAGCGATTTTTCGAGGTTTTGCATTATATTGGATAAACTCCGCAATAAATTTTTCACCCTTAACCACATTCACCAGACCTATGTAAGGTATCCTTATGCACATTTTTAGATAAAGCCAGGTGAGAAAAGAAACCTTGTACAAGATTACTATAGGTATTCCTAATATCGCGGTTTCTAAAGTAGCGGTTCCTGAAGCCACGAGTGCAAAATCAGAGCTAGATAATCCATCATAGGTCCTGCCCGAAACTAGGTATGCTGGCAGTTTATGCCGAGGCGTCGGCATGCCGAAGATACCCTTCGAAGAGACGCTACATTCGGCATAACGCCCTAATATTTTATTAAATAAATCCTCTTTTACCGCGGGTGACCTTAAGATTAAAAACTGAATATCAGGGCCCAGGTGTTTATAAATTAAGCCGGCAGTATCTAACATTATGGGGAGTAGTATTTTTACTTCTTTTTCTCTTGAACCAGGTAATAGCGCAAAAGTACGATTATTTAAATTAAGTCCAAATTCCCTGAACAGTTCTTCTTTGGAAACACGAGGCTTCGCGATATCCAGTAAGGGGTGTCCGACAAATGAGACTGGCACATTATACTTTTTATAAAGTAATTCTTCAAATTTAAAGATTACCAGCAGCCGGTCAATAAGTTTTCTTATGGTTTCTATTCTCTTCTCATTCCACGCCCAGACCTGCGGACTGATATAATATATAATAGGAATACCCCTTTTTTTCAGTTCTCCTGCCAGGCGCAGATTAAAGCCAGGGTAATCTACGAGTATCGCCAAGTCCGGTTTAACTTTATCCACCTCTTTCAGTAAGCCATGGAAGATTTCCCGGAATTTTTTCAGGTTCTTTAAGACTTCAAAAAAACCCACTACCGCTAAATCCACAATATTGAAGTATAAATTTACCCCCTCTTTTTTTAATTCTGTGCCACCCAAGCCAAAGAAACTTATCTGGGGATGAATATTTTTTATCGCCCTCACCAAATTAGAGGCATGCAGGTCTCCTGATGCTTCACCTGCCACGATTAGGATATTTTTGCTTTTCTCCATATTTGTTTAGAGATACTAAAGGCAACTGCCAGGGCCTCCCGGGCCACTTCTCCCGAGACCAGCGGCGGTTTTTTTTGCATTATACACTCAATAAATGCGGTAAGTTCTTTTTTTAGGGGTTGTTCTTTCTCGATAGGCAAGGCTTCTTTAGTAATGCCGGAGGTAGTTTTTCTATAAACAAAGGCCTCTTCATTTTTGTAGTCTAAGGAGATATAGGTATTCTTCAGGAAGATGCGGATTTTACGCATCCATTCATCGGATACCCGACTGGCAGTGAGATTACACACACAGCCATTTCGAAAGGTAATTCTGGCATTGGCAATATCTTCTAAAAGCGTTAAAACCGGAACTCCTACGGCCTCAATTTTTTTTATGGGTGAATTTACTAAACCCAAGACTATATCTATATCGTGTATCATCAGGTCTAAAACTACACCTATATCGAGGGAGCGATGAGGAAAGGGACTTAACCTGTGGCATTCGATGAATTTGGGTTCTTTGATGAGTTTCTGGGTGGCGGTGAATGCTGAATTGAACCTTTCCACATGACCGACCTCTAGGATTAGTTTATTTTTTTGGGCCAGCTTGATTAAAGAATCTGCTTCTTTTAAGTTTGTGGTAAATGGTTTCTCAACCAGCGTAGGTATATTATGTCTTAGGAAATTAGAGGCTACTTCGTAATGTAATTTGGTAGGGACAGCAATACTTACGGCATCAACTTTATCAAAGAGTTCCTGATAATGAATATAGCCGGGGACATGGAGTGCTGAGGAAGTTTGGTCTAAGCGAGCCTTATCTATATCGCAAACTGCTACCAGAGAGCAGGTTTCGATTTCCTGGTATAATTTGGCATGAATGCTGCCCAAATGCCCTACGCCTACCACCGCCACTCTTATCTTATGCACGCTCCCAAATCCCTCCGCAAAATTTGTCAAAGTGTCAACACAACTCGAAACATGTACAAATTCATAGGTACATATTTAGCGGGTGGCTGGGGTGTTTTCGAAGCGCGTAATGCGCGAGAAAATACCCCAGACAGGACCCGCTAAAACGTTATCCTTGTCTATGTACTTTAAAAATAATAGCAAATCACTCGACAAAAGTCAATGAATATGATATATTAAGTGAACACATAAGTTATGACGTATGCTTTTAACTAGCTTTAACGACATAACTTATAAGTGTGAACTT
>JAGUYA010000008.1 GCA_020061545.1 Candidatus Omnitrophota bacterium | reverse complement strand
TCGGCAGAGCAACTTGAGGTTGATGAGTGACGACCAATAGTAACCTTTCTATCCCAAAGGCAAAACCAATTGCGCCTATATTCGGGCCTCCTAAATCGCCAACCAAGTTATCGTATCTACCGCCTGCGCCTATGGCATTTTGGCTGCCTAATCCATGATGTATAATCTCAAAGACTGTGCGGGTATAATAATCTAATCCCCGCACGAGATAATGGCTAACTTGATACTCTATCTTTAAAGCCCTAAGTCCTTCCTTTACTTTATCAAAATGCCCTTTACATTCCGGGCAAAGATAATCCGCTTGGATATCTAATTTCCTAATCACCCCAAGGCACTCTTCATTCTTGCAATCTAAAATGCGCAGGACATTATGTTTGAATCGAGTATGACAATCCTCACAAAGGCTAGACAGTTTAGCCTTCAGGGACTTACGTAAAGTTTGCGTTAATTCTTTTTTATCTTTTGCACAACCCAAACTATTAATTTTAATTTCATAACCCTTTATCAAATAGGCCTGAAGTAAATTATCCGCCAAAGAAATAACCTCTACATCCAGGTGCGCGTCCTTTGAACCAATCGCCTCGCAGCCTAAATGATGGAATTGCCGCAGTCTCCCTTTCTGGGGACGCTCTCTGCGAAACATCGGTCCGATATAATAAAATTTTACCAACCCCCTGGTTTTATCGAGATTATTTTCGATGTAGGCGCGCACTATTGAAGCTGTGCCTTCTGGTCTTAAGGCGTATATATCCTTATCCTTTTTGATGAGAAACATCTGTTTCTTGACTATCTCTGCAGATTCTCCTAAAGACCGATTAAATAAAACTGCCTCTTCAATGATGGGCGACCGTATCTCCTGGTAATTATAGAGAGAAAAAATCTTCCGACTTATTTCTTCTATCTTCTGCCAAAAAGATACTTCATCGGGTAGGATATCTTTTGTTCCTGGGACTCTTTTAAACATAAATTCAGCCAGCAAACTTATGTTTCAGCCGCAGGCTGATCCGCCTGCGGCGGACGCTATTGCTCCATAAGCTTGGGCTTCATTTGACTTTTTTCCTTATCTCTAAACCCGGTTTAAAAACCACTACTTTGCGGGGTGGAACAGGAACTGTCTGGCCAGTGCGGGGATTCCTGCCAATGCGGCTCTTTCTTTGTTTTATCTTAAAGACGCCGAAATTACGTAATTCTATCTTCTCTCCTCTGATCAGCGCTTCAATAATGCAATCAAAGGTCTCCTGCACCACCTTCTTTACATCTATCTGTTTTAAATTAGTTTCATCAGAGACCTTCAGAATTATATCTTTTTTCGTCATCTCCACCTCCTTATTTTGTAAGTATAATAACACCAAAAACTTACGATGTCAAGGGTAAAGTGTTAAAATTCAATCCCAGCCACCCGCTAAATGCTATAACTCTACATCACCAAAGAGATTCTGTCTTCGCCCAGCAGGGATTCGATATCCTGGATCAATTTTTCTGACGGCAGGACATAGAGTCCTTCCCCCACCACTAAATGTATCCGGGACTTAGCAGGGGTGTCTAAGTGGAGATAAATTGGGACCTTGCCGGGATAATGCGTGAGTAGTTCTTTTAAAGTCTCAAAGAGATTTTCTCGTATACCGGAAAGATTTATATTCATGCTGGTAATTAATTTATAGATTTCATCCATAGGAAATAAATCATTGGCGATAATCTTGGGAGTTTCTTCCTTGAGGTTAAGCCTACCTTTGACCAGCACTACTGTATTCGGCTGAATATACCGGGCTACCTTCTGAAAGGCAACCGGAAAGACCAGAACTTCCACTACTCCTTCTAAATCTTCTAATTTAAGAATGACCATCTTCTCTTGCTTTGCGCGGGTGATGGTCTGTTTAATCTTAGCAATTAATCCGACTATCTTTATCTCCTGGCCATCACCATATTGAAAAAGATTATTTGTGGAAGAAGTGGTAAAGCGTTTCAGTTGATGGGCATAGCGGGCCAGAGGGTGTCCAGTAATATAGAAACCGAGCATCTCTTTCTCAAAGGCAAGTAGCTGCGGCTGTGGCCATTCCTTTACGTGAGGTAAATTATCCGCTGTAGACCTAAAACTATTCTGGGAGAATCCGTTATCAAAAAAGGACATCTGTCCCTTTGCCTTTTCTTTGTGCATCTTGGAGGCGAACTCTAAGATTCTATCCAGTGAAACAAACATCTGTGCCCGGGCTAGACCAAAAACATCCAATGCTCCGCACTTAATCAAACTCTCCAGCACCTTGCGGTTCACTAATCTTAAATCGATATGCTGACATAAATCTTCTAATGAGCTAAATGGCCCTTCCTTTTCTCTTGCCTGAATCACAGATTCAATGCCACCTCTACCCACATTCTTTACCGCCAACAGCCCAAAACGAATAGTTTTCTTATCTACCACTTTAAATAAGGCATTGCTTTCATTAATATCGGGTGGCAAGACCTTAATTCCCATGTGCACAGCTTCCTTCACATATTCTACAATCTTATCCGTATTATCTCTTTCTGAGGTTAACAGCGCGCACATAAATTCTACCGGAAAATTTGCCTTTAAGTAAGCAGTGCGATATGAAATCAGGGTATAGGCGGCACTGTGACTTTTATTGAATCCATAACCGGCAAAATACTCTATCAGGTCAAATATTCTGTTGGCTACAGATTCGCTAATCTCATTTTTAGCACAGCCTAAAACAAAATTTTTCCTTTGCTGCTCCATAACTTCGGGAATTTTTTTACTCATTGCCCGACG
>JAGUYA010000035.1 GCA_020061545.1 Candidatus Omnitrophota bacterium | reverse complement strand
TTATTAATCAGGGGCCTGAGTGGTTTTATCGTATTGGTAATGAAAATTCCAAAGGCACCAAGATTTTTTCTTTGGTAGGTAAGGTAAAAAATACAGGGTTGGTTGAAGTTCCTATGGGTACAACCCTGCGCCAGATTATTTTTGATATTGGCGGAGGAATCTTAAATGATAGAAAATTTAAGGCAGTACAAACTGGTGGACCATCAGGAGGATGTATACCGGCTGAATCATTGGATTTACCGGTTGATTATGAGCAATTAAATGCTGCTGGCTCAATGATGGGTTCAGGTGGTATGATTGTAATGGATGAGGCAACCTGTATGGTTGATGTGGCAAAGTATTTCTTGAATTTCTTAAAGGAGGAATCCTGCGGAAAATGTCTTCCTTGTCGAGAAGGTATAAAAAGAATGCTTGAAATAATCATAGATATCACAGACGGAAGAGGCACAGCGCAGGCCCTTGATTTGTTAGAGGAATTAGCCCAGGTAGTAACTGATGCTTCACTTTGTGGTTTAGGTAAAACTGCATCCAATCCAGTACTTTCTACATTAAGGTATTTCCGTGATGAATATGAAAGCCATATAAAAGATAAGAAATGTCCTGCAGGGGTATGTGTTCCCCTTTTAAGATATGTAATATTACCTGATTGCTGCGAGGGTTGCGGTGCGTGTATAAAGGTATGTCCTTATAATGCGATATCAGGTAAACCTAAAGAAGTGCACATCATAAATCAGGATATCTGTGCCAAGTGCGGTTCGTGTAAGACAGTATGTAAATTTAATGCCGTACAATTACAGTAGGAATAGTTATGATTATATTTGATACAAGCTTAATTATCGATGATATAAAGGTTCAAGGTAAGAAAGGTGAGACGATTTTAGAAGTAGCCAGGCGCTACGGTATAAATATACCCACATTGTGTTTTGTAGAAAATTTACCTCCTTATGGTGCCTGCAGGTTATGCGTTGTAGAGGTCTCAAAAGGTACTCGTCCGCCAAATTTAGTTGCCTCCTGCACTTATGAGATTTACGAAGATGGCCTGGTAGTGAATACAAAATCAGAACGTGTAGTAAAAGTGCGGAAGATGTTAGCTGAGCTTTTAGTTGCTTCAAGCCCCAATGTTAAAATTGCTCAGGATATTGCTGCTCGATGTGGGATTAAAGAAGTTCGCTTTAAAATGGGAGATAACCGCTGTGTATTATGCGGCATATGTATAAGGATGTGTCATGAGAGAATGAAGGGTATGGCTTTGGGTTTTGTTGGCCGTGGTATAGATAGAAAAGTTCAAATGCCCTTTAATAAAAAATCTGAGGATTGCATTTTATGCCGTGGCTGCGAGTTTGTCTGTCCGGGGATGGAGATTCCCTGTCAAGGGATAAATATACCGGGTCAGTTATGCGGTCGTTGCCTAAGGATGGATGATGCGCCTTATTGTTGTACCTTGGGTAGTTTTGGCTGTTGGTGTGACCATAATCCTTTAGCTTCAGATAGTAAAAAAACTTAGGGATATTTTTGATTTCAAATAAGGGTCTATAAAAACGCTCCACTTGTGCTGGAGCATTTTTTAATATTAGGTATGGAAAAAGTAGATATTACTATTGTAGGTGCAGGGGTTATTGGCCTGGCAGTAGCATGGGAACTCTCTAAGGTTTATAAAGATATCCTTGTTATTGAGAAGAATTTTTCCTTTGGACAGGAGACAAGTTCAAGAAATAGCGAGGTAATCCATGCAGGGATTTATTATCCCAAGGATTCTCTAAAGGCAAGGACCTGTATTGAAGGAAGACAATTACTTTATGAGTTCTGCTCGAAGAATAATATTGCCCATAAAAAAACAGGAAAACTTATTGTGGCTATTGATGAAAATGAAGTAGAAGATTTAGAGGAGTTATTCAGGCAGGGTTTAGAAAATGGAGTGGATGACCTAAAAATTCTTTCTCGAAATGAAATAAAAACACTTGAGCCAAATGTAGAAGCAAATGCGGCAATATATTCACCTTCTACGGGGATTTTAGATTCCCATAACTTTATGAAAAATTTGCTCTTACAATTTGAAAGTAGAGGTGGCTTGATAGCTTATAATACAGAATTAACCGGTATGGATAAAGTCAAAGCTGGCTTTAAAGTTACAGTGAAAGATGCAAGAGAGGGGAATTTTGAGTTTCTTACAGGAATCTTTATAAATTGCGCTGGTCTAAATTCAGATAAGGTTGCTCAAATGGCCGGTATAAAAAATGAGGATTATAAACTAAAATACTGTAAAGGTGATTATTTTAGGGTTGGTAATAATAAAGCAAGATTTATTAGCAGGTTAATATATCCTGTTCCCAAGGAGGATAGGGTAGGTTTAGGTATACATGCTACTTTGGATTTAGCAAGAGGACTTCGCTTAGGGCCTGATGATGAATATGTGGACAGGATTGATTATGATGTGGATGCATCTAAACAGAAGATTTTCTATGAGAGTACTCATAAGTTTCTTCCTTTTATTGAATTAGAAGACTTAAGCCCGGATATAGTTGGTATAAGACCGAAACTCCAAAGTCCAGATGATGATTTTAGAGATTTTATTATTAAAGAAGAATCTGAAAAAGGTCTTTTAGGTTTTATCAATCTTATCGGCATCGAGTCCCCTGGTCTGA
>JAGUYA010000075.1 GCA_020061545.1 Candidatus Omnitrophota bacterium | reverse complement strand
ATAGAGTTCAGCATCCCTTCAAGGCTTAAATATTCCAAACTATCCGCACCAATAAAGTCGCGGATCCATTCAATACTGTGCTTGGCAGCAATGAGTTCTTTTTTGGTAGGAAAATCTATTCCGTAAAAACAGGGAGATTTAAGCGGTGGATAGCTTACCCGCATATGCACCTCTTTTGCTCCTGCAAGGCGCAGGGTTTTTACGCGCATTCTACTAGTCGTGCCACGCACAATGGAATCTTCAATTAATGCTACTCTTCTACCATTTAATACTTCTTTTAAAGGATTAAGTTTTATTTTTACTCGGAAATCGCGTAGATCTTGGGCTGGTTGAATAAACGTCCTTCCAAATGTTCAAAAATATTGCTGTCGGGTCTGGCAAAATAGATGTATTCAAAAATACAAAAGGCATGATGTGTTTTTTGAAAAGGCTTACAGAACTGGAGTCCATCTTTTTTTATAAATACGATTTCTCCGGGTTGAATGTCTCTTATATATTGAGCACCGATTAAATCTAAGGCGCAAGTTTCACTAGCCAGAATATATGCACCATCAAACTTACCTAAGCACAGTGGCCGCCAGCCAAAAGTATCCCTTGCTCCAATTAGAATATCATTGAGCATTAATACTAAAGAATAAGCCCCTTCTAGTTTAGAAAGCGACCAAATAATTGTATCTTTAAAATCCTTATTTTGACTATGCGCCAACAGATGAGCAATAATTTCTGAATCCATACTCGTCTGAAATAGAGCGCCTTTGTTCTCCAATTCCTGATGAAGACTTAAGGTATTGGTAAGGTTTCCATTATGGGCAATAGCGATATCGCCAATTTTTGATTTTACGTAAAAGGGTTGAGTATTCTTGATATTGCTACTTCCGGTAGTGGAATAACGCACATGTCCTACTGCTAACTCGCCACGCAGGCTGCGAATAATTTTTTCATCAAAAACATCACTGACTAAACCCAAGGCTTTATGTAAATGTACTTTTTTACCATTACGCGTGATTATTCCGCTTGATTCTTCACCTCGATGCTGGAGTGCATAAAGACCCAAACGGGCCAGGTGGCTAGCATCTTTATGTGGATATATCCCGAATATTCCGCACATTGAGCACCTTAAGTTTTGGTCTAGCGAAATCCCGCCGCATGCCCTAAAATTATCGTAAGAGAATTTTAGGGCAGATTATGAGGCGGGATAGTTATATTATCCCTCAATCTTTTTCTTTAACGACCCACTCCACTCTTCATATAAATTTCCTAAAGGCAAATAAATTAACTTTTCTTTTGCCTTCAAAATTCTTAAAACTTTATCGCCGGTTTTACCAATAACGCAGAAGGGAGCTTTAAATTCTATAGCAATTTTTCTAATTTTTTCCACGGAATCTTTACTACAGGAAAGAATAATCCTGGATTGGGATTCACCAAAAAGTAAGGCATCTGGTCTCATATCATAATTTAAGTTATTAATGTTAACACCTATCATTTTATCTTTATTTGAAATGCAGCATTCAGCCAAAGTTACTGCCAAGCCTCCCTCAGAACAATCATGGGCTGAATTCACTAAACCCTTCTCTATTACTTCAAGGGCTGCCTTCTGAACAGCTTGTTCTAATACTAAATCTAATTGCGGAGCGTTGCCTTTTGTTAAATTACGGATCTCTTTCAGATATTCGCTGGCACCCAATTCTTCTCTGCAATAACCTAAAAGAATTACCACATCGCCCTCTTGCTTGAAATTCTGTGAACAGGCTTTATTTATATCATTGAGAATGCCTATCATACCTATGGTAGGAGTAGGATTGATAGCGGACTGTGGGCTTTCATTATAGAAAGAGACATTTCCGCTTACTACAGCTATATTAAATGACCTGCACGCATCTGCGATGCCCTTCACACAATTTTTAAACTGCCAAAAACTTTCTGGCTTCTCTGGATTTCCAAAATTAAGGCAATCAGTAACTGCTGCTGGATGGGCTCCTGAACAGACAAGATTCCTGGCTGCCTCTGCTACTGCAATCTGAGCACCTCTGTAGGGATTAAGGAAACAATAACGACTATTACAATCGGTAGTAGCAGCTATCGCCTTATTTGTCCCCTTTAATCTGAGCACCGCCGCATCCGAGCCTGGCAATACCACGGTATTGGTCTGAACCATGTGATCATATTGCTCATATACCCGGGTTTTATCGGTAATAGACAGCGCTGCCAAAAGTTTCAGTAAAACCTTATTATAATCTTTTGGCTCAGGAATTTTGCTAAGCGCAAGTTTATTCAATTCTCTTAAATACCTTGGCCTCCTATAAGGCATATCATATACTGGAGCTTTAGTTAAAGAATGTGCCTTTATCTGGGCTACTATCTTGTCATTATCTCTAATTATTACTAATCCATCATCGGTAACTTTACCGATAAGAGAAGCGTTAAGGTCCCATTTCAAAAATATTTTCTTTATTTGGTCCTCTTTCCCTTTTTTTACACAAATGAGCATCCTCTCCTGAGATTCAGACATCATAATCTCCCAGGGCTCCATATTCTCTTCTCGTCTGGGCACTGCCTGCAATTCTACGTCCATACCTGAATTTCCTGCTTGAGCCATCTCGCTTGTAGAACAGGTAAGTCCTGCTGCTCCCATATCCTTAATCCCCACAACATATCCTGTATTGATAGCCTCTAACGTTGCCTCTATCAAGCACTTCTCTGTGAACGGGTCTCCTATCTGAACTGTCGGTCTCTTTTCTTCGCCTGCTTTAAATTCATGCGAAGCAAGGATACTGCATCCGCCGATTCCGTCTCTTCCTGTGCTTGAGCCCACATACATAATCGAATTCTCCTTACCAAATGCACGCGCCCGGACTAACTTATTCTTCTTGGCTATGCCGATACACATCACATTAACCAAACAATTTCCGCTGTAACTGTCATCAAAGTAAATCTCGCCGCCGACTGTAGGCACTCCTACGCAATTTCCATAGGACTGAATCCCGTCTATGACGCCGGCGAATAGATATCTATTATACGCCTGACTAAGCGGACCAAAACGCAGAGAATCTAATAATGCTATTGGCCTGGCTCCTGCTGTAAATATATCCCTTATAATTCCGCCTACTCCTGTAGCAGCTCCTTGTTTCGGTTCAACCTGAGAGGGATGGTTGTGGCTCTCCATCTTAAAAATTATGGCTAAGTCGTCAAGAATAATCCCTCCGGAATCTTCTCCTATCAGTGTCTTGTATTTGCCTGTCCTGGGTAAAGTTTTTAGCCATTTACGGGAACGCAGGTATCCGCAATGTTCAGACCACTCCACTGAAAACATCGCCAGTTCTGTATTTGAAGGCTTGCGCTTTAAAATCTTCAAGATGTTCTGATACTCTTGGTCGCTTAAACCCAGCGAACGATATACGTCGGGTTTCACCATGCTCTTCTGGTTTCCAACCATTTAACTATTGACTTAAATATAAAATAACCATCCTGAGAACCAAGTTCTCTTTCTGAGCTCCTTTCAGGATGTGGCATCATACCTAAAACATTTCCTTTTTTGTTTATGATACCTGCAATATTATCTAATGCGCCATTGGGATTAAACTGCTCACTAACTTCTCCTCTAGCAGAACAATAACGGAATACTATTTGGTTATTATCTTTTAACTTCTTTAATCCAGCTGCATCAATATAATAATTGCCTTCGTTGTGTGCGATAGGTATCTTTAAAATCTGGGCCATATTATATAAACCTGTGAATCTCGTTTGATTATT
>JAGUYA010000036.1 GCA_020061545.1 Candidatus Omnitrophota bacterium | reverse complement strand
GGCAAACAGGCAAACGATAAATGGTTACCTTACCTATATATAATACAGAAGGCAAGGAGGTAGATACCTTCAAGCTTGACCCAGCTGTTTTTGACGGCGAGGTTAATACCAATGCTATTTACCAGATAGTGCTTGCTTATAGGGCTGGCCAAAGAAGAGGATTGGCATCCACAAAGACAATGGGTGAAGTTTCCGGAGGCGGCCGCAAACCCTGGAGACAAAAAGGAACAGGCCGCGCAAGGGTTGGTTCCATACGCTCACCGCTGTGGCGGCACGGAGGCGTAATCTTCGGACCTCACCCCAGAGATTTCTCTTATGCGCTCCCCGCAAAAATTAAAAACTTGGCATTAAAGTCTAGTCTAAACGCCAAGGTAAATGAAAACAATTTTATCATTTTGGATAGTTTAAAGATTGAAAAACCAAAAACAAAGGAAGCGCTAAAGTTGTTTTCGCATTTGAAGATAAACTCAAGCGCTAAAAGTAAAAAGGAAGTAAAAAGAGGAAATACAAGGGCACTTTTATTATTAGATAAAATAGACAAAAACTTAAGACTGGCTTTGCGTAATATAGCCTTCTTAAATATTAATCGGGCGCAGGATACACATGCCTATGAGGTCCTGGCAGCGCACAAATTAATTATTACCAAAGAGGGCCTGTGCGAATTAACCGACAGATTAAAGAAATGATTTATGCTCAGGATATAATCAAGGCTTTATTAAAAACAGAAAAATCAACTTTGCATGAACCGCAAAGCCAATATCTTTTTCTGGTGGATAAGGCAGCGAATAAAATTCAGATAAAAAAAGCGGTGGAAGAGATATATAAGGTAAAGGTTAAAACCGTAAATACGCTTATATCTAGTGGAAAATTAAAAAAAGTAAGGTATCAGCTGGGTAAAACGCCGGATTATAAAAAGGCAATAGTCACCTTAAAAGAAGGCCAGACTATAACCACGGCTTAATTATATGGCTATAAAAAAATTTAAACCTACGACACATTCCAGACGCTGGATGAGCGGTTATGATTTCTCTGAACTCACCAAAAAGGAGCCTGAGAGGTCATTAGTCGTTCCCCTGAAGAAGTCCGGCGGCAGAAATTTTTATGGCCGCATTACTACCAGGCACATAGGTGGCGGTCATAAAAGGATGCTACGCATCATTGACTTTAAGAGGGAAACGCTTGAGGTACCGGCAAAGGTAATCGCTATTGAGTATGATCCGAACCGCACAGCCAGGATCGCCTTAGTAGAATATCCGAATAAAGAAAGAAGGTATATCTTAAACCCTGAAGGTTTAAAGACAGGAGATGAGGTAATCGCCTCTGACCAGAAAAATGCAGAGATAAAAATCGGCAACTGTCTCCTTTTAAGGTATATCCCCTCAGGAACATTGATTCATAACATTGAGTTAATCAAAGGTAAGGGCGGACAGATTGTCAGAAGCGCAGGTTCATCAGCTCAGATTATGGCAAAAGAAGAAAAATGGGCTCACGTCAGGCTTCCTTCGGGAGAAGTAAGGCTGATCAGCCTAGATTGCCATGCGACCATAGGTCAGGTCAGTAACATAGAACATGAGGCTATTAGTTGGGGTAAGGCAGGAAGAATGCGCTGGCGAGGGACAAGACCTACTGTAAGGGGCCTGGCCATGAATCCCGTGGACCATCCTCACGGAGGTGGTGAAGGGAAATCCGGACAAGGTAATCCCCAACCTGTCACGCCGTGGGGTAAACCTACTAAAGGTTACAAAACAAGGAAAAAAACCAAATATTCTGATAAATTCATTATTAAGAGAAGGAAATAACTATGCCACGTTCACTAAAAAAGGGTCCTTTTGTAGATGAAAAATTATTAGAGAAAGTGGAAAGATTGAGGCGTTCGGGCTTGCGCCAGGCGATAAAAACCTGGTCCAGACGTTCCACCATTATACCGGATTTTGTGGGATTAACTTTTGCGGTATACGACGGTAGAAAACATATACCAGTTTTTATCACTGAGAATATGGTTGGCCATAAGTTAGGTGAATTTGCACCCAGCCGTATATTTAGAAAGCACGGTGGAGTAAAGGCTAAGAAGGCACCTGAAAAGACCTAATATCGCAGAACTCCGCGGAACATTGCGCAGAACCACGCTGAAAATTCTGCGTAATTCCGCGTGAAGTTCTGCGTAGTTTAGCGAAAATGATAGCCAAAGCAGAGGCAAAATTTATCAGGATTTCACCTATAAAAGTAAGGCAGGTAATAGATTTAATCCGTTATAAGGATGTTCCGCAAGCTACAGCACTGCTTAACAATTTGAACAAGCGGCCTTGTGAATACCTCATAAAAATATTAAACCAAGCTGTAGCCAATGCAAAAGTAAAAGGATTTAATCCAGATAAACTTTACATATCTAAGATAATTTGTGATGTAGGGCCCAGTTGGAAGAGATTTAAGGCCGCGGCCTTTGGCAGGGCAACGCCCATAAAGAAAAGAACAGCACATATTAAAATAGAACTGGAATTAAAAACTTAGTAGGTAGTATGTAGTAGGTAACTAACTACTAAAAAAATGGGACAAAAGGTTCATCCGTTTTTACAAAGAGTGGGTTTTATAAGAACCTGGCACAGCAGATGGTTTGCCAAACCTCAAGACTACGCCAAGTTTATCGCAGAGGATTACAGGATTAGGAAATACATTAAGACAAAGTTTAAACAGGCAGCTATCTCTAAGATTATCATAGAAAGGCTGGCTGAGAGGCTTAAAATTAGAATATTGACTGCCAGGCCCGGTATAATCATCGGCCGTCACGGCGCAGATATCGAACGCTTAAGGGAAGACCTGAATAGTATGGTCAAAAAAGAGTTATCCATTGATATAGAAGAGGTGAAGAAGCCGGCATTAGATGCGCAGTTAGTAGCAGAAAATGTGGCGTTGCAATTGGAGAAAAGGATTGCTTTCCGTCGGGCAGTAAAACGCGCCATAGAACAGACCATGAATGCTGGCGCAGAAGGAATAAAGATAACCTGCGCTGGTAGACTGGGTGGCGCCGAGATGTCCCGCACCGAGACTTATAAACAGGGTAAGATTCCCCTGGCTACGTTACGTGCAGATATAGATTATGGTTTTGCAGAAAGTCTAACCACATATGGTTTAATTGGAATTAAGACCTGGATTTATAAAGGCGATATCCTGATCAAAAAGGCTACTGAGGAAACTCAAGATGAGATTACAGAAACCAGAGCACAGAAACCAGACTAAAAAATTAAAAAATCTTTTTCTGTAATCTGTTCTCTGTAATCTGGTTTCTTCCGAGCGAAGCGAGGAAAAATGGTTTTGATGCCTAAAAGAGTAAAATATCGTAAATCGCAACGTGGGATAAGGCGTGGCGTAGCAACTACTGGTTGCGATTTGGCTTTTGGTGAATTCGGATTAAAGGCTTTAGAGAACGGTTGGCTTAAAAATACCCAGATAGAAGCAGTGCGTGTAATTTTGGCCCGCCAATTACACAGGGGCGGAAAACTCTGGATTAGGGCTTTTCCTGATAAATCAGTAACCAAGAAACCAGCAGAAGTGCGTATGGGTAAAGGTAAGGGAGAACTTGACTATTGGGTTGCGGTTATCAAAAGAGGACGTATTTTATTTGAATTAGGCGGTGTGCCAGAAGAATTTGCGCGCAGATGTTTTAGGTTAGCGGTGTATAAATTACCTTTCAAAACAAAGTTTATCACCCGTACGCATAGATAAATCAACCCCGCACCTTCTAACTACTCACATTTTGTTCTAGAGATTAGAAGTGCGGGAAATATGGTAAAACATTCATTGTAAATACATTGTAAATAAAAAAGAAGGTGCGGGGTGAAAACCACAGAATTACGCAATCTTTCTAAAGAAGAGCTGTTGCAAAAAGAAAAAAACCTAAAAGAGGAATTATTCAAACTTAATATGCAGCGTTATGGCGGTAGGGTGGAGAAACCGCATCTGTTTTCTCTGCTCAAGAGGGACATTGCGCGCATCCAGACTATTTTAAACGAGAAAACACGGATTAATACGGATAAAAACACGGATTAACACGGATAAAACTAATCCGTGTACATCCGTAAGAAATCCATGTATATCCGTGTAATGAGGAGCGATAGCGACGAATGGGTAAAAGAAAAGAATTTACGGGTACAGTGATAAGCGACAAGATGCAAAAAACCATTATTGTCAGGGTAACGCGCATGAGCAAACACCCAAAATACAGTAGGATTATGAAAAGATACAATAAATTCAAAGTCCACGATGAAAAGAACACTGCCAAGATAGGTGATATTGTGCGCATAGAGGAAACCAG
>JAGUYA010000049.1 GCA_020061545.1 Candidatus Omnitrophota bacterium | reverse complement strand
GCCTATTCTACTGACCCTCAGGCAGAAAAAGAGACCACTATTTATAAAAAGACTGCAAGTAGACTCCTGCGGGATTGGCTTTCTTATTTTGATTTCGACAGGAATACCCCTTTGATTATAGACGAATGGAACTATGATAATAGTGCCAATATTTTGCCAGAGAGACAAGATAAATCTTTCATCTCGGCCAGTTACATACCCAGTCGCATAAAGAAAATGTATGAAGCAGGCATTGATTATCAACTCTATTTTTGTCTGGAAGACTTTCAGAATAATAAAGAAGGCGTGGTCAGGAATGTGGGTGTTTTTAGCTTTGATGCAGAGGCCTCTGAATATAAGGGCTCACCCAAAGCTACCTACAACGTCTTTAAGATGCTCTCTAACCTGGGAAATAGTATGTTTACCACCTCTTTAAAACCTAATGATGATTTCGTGGATGTAATTGCGACCAAGACACAAGACCGCATTGCCATACTCATTTATAATTATATAGACCCGGAGATAGTCAGGAGTTATTTATCTCGTAACATCGCGGTCTTAAATGGCGCGGAACGGAAGGCGCTTCTCAATCTTATTACTTCAGACAAGTTAGACAAGATTATGCTTCGGCAGTTGGACATTTCTAAAATACGCACAAGCAATAAACTAAAAAACTTATTAAAGAAGACGCAGGACTTATATGATAAGGCTAAAAAATTTGAGTCCGATGCCCGTAAGATAAACATAGGGATTAAAAATATAAAAGGAAATTATTTATACCAGAGATATAGCGTGGACTCATCCTGTAGCATAAACTGTGCATTTACCCCGGTTGAGGAAAAAGAACTAAAGTTATCTGCTACCCATCAAGAGATATTAAGTCTAAGCCCCTATTCTGTGCAGATGATTATTTTCACTAAGAAACCCGAGGAACCTGAGACTGCGCCTAGTCCGAAAACCTTAGAGCCAGAGGCTCAAGATATAGAAACCACAAGTAATTCGAGTAACTAAAAAGATGCCCAAAGCGACCACGGATCTTTTTACCTCACAGGCACACCTCAAGAAAAACAAGCACATCTATACTGTTTCTGAGATTACCCAGGACATAAAACTAATCTTAGAGAATACGTTGGCTGAGGTCTGGGTAGAAGGAGAGGTTTCAAATTTTAAGATTCATCCTCCTTCAGGGCATTTCTATTTTTCTTTAAAGGACCAAAGCGCTGTCCTGGAAGCAGCGATGTTTAGCGGGGTGAACAAGGAGGTTAAATTTAAAATTGAAAATGGACTAAAAGTAATCTGTTTTGGTAAAATCAGTACTTATGGACCACGCAGTCAATATAACCTTATCGTAGAAAGAATTGAGCCCAAAGGAATGGGTAGCCTTCAATTAGCCCTTGAGCAACTGAAGCAGAAACTGGAAAAAGAGGGTTTGTTCTCAACCGAACATAAGAGACCTATACCGTATCTGCCTGCAAGAATTGGTGTGGTTACTTCTTTATCGGGTGCGGCTGTAAAAGATATTTTAAAAGTTTTGGACAGGAGGTTTAAGGATATCAACATTATTATTAATCCCGTGCGCGTACAGGGAGAGGGAGCGAAAGAAGAAATTGCGCAAGCCATAAAAGATTTTAATCACCTAAACGAAGACTTGCCTGTTGACCAGCACATTGAGGTGATGATTGTCGGCCGCGGCGGTGGCAGCATAGAGGATCTGTGGGCATTTAATGAAGAGATAGTTGCCAGGGCCATATACAATTCTAAAATACCGATAATTTCAGCTGTAGGACATGAACGGGACACAACCATTGCGGATTTGGTGGCTGATGTGCGTGCAGCCACGCCTTCGGTAGCCGCAGAATTAGTAATTCCCAAAAAAGAGGATTTAAGAGAAAAGGTAGATATTTTATCAGAGGATATCAGAAGATCGTTTTTGGATATTGCCGAGAATTTCAAGGCAAACATGGATGATTTAGCGCATCGCCTTGGCTTGAGTATACAAAACTTGTTAAAATTAAATGTAAGCGAACTTGAGTCTGCCCAGAAAAAACTGGCATTATTGAATCCATCGGTTTTAATACAACAGCACAAGACAAAAATAGCGGATTTAGTCAGACAAATTCATATCCGCCTTGGGCACTTCATAAAATTAAAGCAGTCAGAATTTAATGTTGCGATTGAAAAATTGTCCAGTCTTAGTCCTTTAAATATTCTGGCACGCGGCTATAGTATTACTTTTGAAATGCCACAAGGCTCAATTCTCAAAGATGCGAAATTTGTTAAAATTGGTGATACGATTAAAACCAAGTTACACAAAGGAGAATTTCTAAGTCAGATTAAGGAGGTTAATAAAAATGGCTGAGGTAAAATTTGAGGAGACACTAAAAAAGCTGGAGAAGATCGTAGAGGATTTAGAAAGAGGGGATTTATCTTTGGACGAGGCATTAAAGAAGTACCAGGAAGGCATTGAGCTCGCCCGTCTTTGTTCACAAAGATTGGAGAATGCCAAGAAAAAAATAGATGTTTTAGTGAAAAATAAAAAAGGCGAATTTGAATTTAAGCCCATAGATGAGGCCCAGATAAAAGAATAATGTTATTAGATAAAATAAATTCTTCGCAAGATTTAAAAAAACTTAATTTAGAACAACTCCCTCAATTAGCCAGCGAAATCAGACAGAGGGTTATCGAGGTAGTTTCTCGTACAGGAGGACACCTCGCCTCAAGTTTAGGGGCGGTAGAATTGGCGATTGCCCTGCATTACTGTCTGGATACACCGAGCGATAAGATTATCTGGGACGTAGGGCACCAGTCTTATGCCCATAAGATTTTAACCGGCAGGAACAAGGACTTTGCATCTTTGCGCCAATATCAAGGTATAAGTGGTTTCCCTGCAAAAGACGAGTCGCCCTATGATACATTTACCACCGGCCACAGCTCAACTGCCGTGTCGTTGGCCTTAGGCCTGGCCTGCGCCAGAGATTATCTGGCTAAAGAAAAATATTTTAGGGTGGTAGCAGTAATCGGCGATGGTTCTTTAAGCGGCGGGCTGTGCTTTGAGGGCCTGAATAATGCCGGGCACCTGAATAAGGATATATTGGTTATCTTAAACACCAATGAGTTAAGCATTGCTCCTAATGTGGGTGCCTTAAGCACTTACTTGAATAAACTTATATCCTTACCTATATATAACCGTTTTAGGGCTTCTCTGGAAAACTTTGTGAAATCCCGCCTGCCCAAAGGAGGCCGCCTAATAAAAATTGCCAATAAATTCGAAGAGGGCCTGAAGGGATTATTCATTCCTGGTATATTCTTTGAGGAATTGGGATTCCGTTATTTTGGGCCTTTGGACGGGCATAATTTACACAGCTTAATCCCGACACTGAAAAATATACTTGATATTAAAGGTCCCGCACTGCTTCATGTAATTACCAAGAAGGGTAAAGGCTATCTTCCCGCAGAAAATGAACCCATAAGATTTCATAGCGCTAGCCCCTTTGAAATTATTACTGGTAAGGCAAAGGGCTGGGAATCTAAACCTAAGACCTACACCGAGGTTTTTAGTAATAAGCTGGTAGAATTGGCTAAAAAAGATAATCGGATTGTAGCCATCACCGCTGCCATGCCTGAAGGAACAGGCTTAGATAAATTTCGCGATTTATATCCTGAGAGATTTTTTGATGTGGGTATTGCCGAAGAACATGCCATTTGTTTTGCCAGTGGTTTAGCCAAACAGGGGCTTAAGCCAGTTGTAGCTATATATTCTACATTTTTACAACGGGCTTATGACCAGATTATGGAGTGCATATCCTTACAGAATTTAGGGGTTATTTTGGCCATTGACCGTGCCGGCATCGTTGGAGAAGATGGGGTGACCCATCAGGGAGTTTTTGATATCGCATATTTGCGAAGTGTTCCGAATTTAGTGCTCATGGCCCCCAAAGACGCAGCGGAATTAGAAACGATGTTAGAGTTTGCGATCAATTTAGATAGACCTGTGGCTTTAAGATACCCCAAGGATAAAATCCCAAATCCCAAATCCCAAATCCCAAATTCAGAGATTAAATTAGGCGAGGTCGAGGTCTTAAGAGAAGGAAAGGATTTTACTATCATTGCCCTGGGAACAATGGTGATACCCGCGCTTGAGGCATTAGATTTATTAGCCAGAGAAGGCTTATCCGGAACTTTAGTGAATGCGCGCTTTGTTAAACCGCTGGATATCGGATTAGTTAAAGCCTTGGCTGTAAAGACAAAATTTATTTTTACAGTAGAAGAAGGTATTATTGAGGGCGGATTTGGCAATGCATTAAGCGAAGTAATGGATAGACGAGTGATAAGAATTGGTCTACCCGCCGAATTCATAACCCATGGCTCAAGAGATATTTTATTAGAGAAATATGGATTAACGAAAGAGGGGATAGCAAGAAGAATTTTAGAAATAATCAAGAAGGATAAATCCCAAATCTCAATAACTACCAAATCCCAATAAAATCCCAAATCCCAATATCCAATTGGTCATGGGATATTCATTGGTATTATTGGTCATTGGATATTGGAAATTTAATCATGAGAAGATGGTCAAAATAACTATTGATAGAGAAAAATGTAAGGGTTGTATGCTTTGTATCAGTTTTTGTCCTAAGGGACTGATTACTATAGATAAAGGCTTAAACCGATATGGCGTGAAACCCGCAAGATTCTCCCGCAAATTGAATTTAAGTGGGGGCGGGATCCCGCCTTCCGCCGAAGCGGGATCCCGCCAGAGGCGGGAAAAGGCGGGAAAAGAGGAAACACAGTGCCTGGGTTGCAGCCTGTGCGCTATCATCTGCCCGGATTGTTGTATTGAAGTCTATAAATAGGCATTAGGTGTTAGGTTATAGGTGTTAGGTAAAAACCTAAGACCAAAAAGTAAAATGTCTAAAAAAATTCTAATGACCGGTAATGAGGCTGTAGCTTGCGGAGCTATACAGGCGGGTTGTCGTTTCTATGCCGGCTATCCGATTACGCCCCAGAATGAATTGCCCGCATATATGGCAAAGCGCATGCCTGAGGTGGCTGGGATATTTATTCAGGCAGAATCCGAATTAGCCGCTATCAATATGGTCTTTGGTGCTTCTGCTTCTGGCGCCAGAGCAATGACTTCTTCCTCCAGTCCAGGTATAAGTCTGAAACAGGAAGGCATCTCCTATATTGCCGGAGCCCAGCTACCCACAGTAATTGTCAATGTGATGCGTGGTGGCCCGGGCTTAGGCAATATCTGGCCTGCGCAGTCCGATTATTTTCAGGCTACGCGTAGCGGCGGACACGGAGATTACCATTCTTTAGTGTTTGCGCCTTATTCTGTTCAGGAAGCATATGACTTTATGTTTCTTGCCTTTGATTTAGCGGATAAGTATCGGACCCCGGCGATTATCTTAGGTGATGGCATGTTAGGTCAGATGATGGAACCCCTTACCATTAAATCCCAAATCCCAAATCCCAAATCCCAAATTAAAAAACCATGGGCGCTTACAGGTTGTAAAGATAGAAAACCCAATATAATAAAATCCTTTTATATGGTAGAAGGTGATTTGGAAAGGTTTAATCTTATCTTACAGAAAAAATATCAGACTATTCAACAGAAAGAGCAGCGTTATGAGGGTTTGCTTTTAGATGATGCTCAGGTTATTTTGGTAGCCTACGGAACTATGGCGCGCATTGCCAAGAGCGTGGTGCATAAATTAAGAAAAAAAGGTAAAAAAGTCGGCTTAATCCGTCCCATCACGCTTTGGCCTTTTCCTAAAAAGATATTTCAGCGATTAGCGATTAGCGATACCTGCCCGTCCGGCAGGCGGGAGCGATTAGCGTTTTTAGTAATTGAAATGTCTTATGGCCAGATGTTAGAAGACGTAAAATTAACCATCAATGGAAAGGCAAAGGTAGAATTTTTAGGTCGCGCAGGCGGAGGAATACCGACGGAGGAAGAGATTATAAAAAAAGTTATAAGTTATAGGTTATAAGTTATAAGTTAAGAGATTGAACTCATAACTCATAACTTAAATGGAAAAAATATTCAGTCATCCCAAATCTCTACGCAACGTATCCACCCATTACTGCGCCGGGTGTGGACATGGCATAGCGCACAGGCTTATTGCTGAAATAGTGGATGAGTTAAACATCCGAGAGCGCGTTATTGGTGTGGCACCGGTGGGCTGTGCAGTAATTGCCTATGATTACTGGGATTTTGATTGTTCGGAGAGCGCACATGGCAGGGCTTTGGCAGTAGCTACAGGGATAAAAAGAGTAAGACCGGAGAATATTGTATTTACTTATCAGGGAGACGGAGACCTTGCAGCTATCGGTACGAATGAAACAATCCATGCTGCTAATCGAGGCGAAAATGTAACGGTGATATTCATCAACAACGCAGTTTATGGCATGACCGGCGGGCAGATGGCACCCACTACATTACTGGGTCAGAAGACAGCCACCACGCCACAAGGAAGAGAGGCGAGATTCCATGGCTATCCCTTAAAGATTTCCGAAATGTTAGCAATGCTGCCTGCAGTAAAGTATGTTGAACGCGTATCTTTACATTCACCCCAGGAG
>JAGUYA010000102.1 GCA_020061545.1 Candidatus Omnitrophota bacterium | reverse complement strand
GAGGAAGTAAACCGTAGCAGACGGCAAAAAATTTCAGCACGCGAACAACATCCCGCAACAAATATACTAATTTCGGGGGATGCAGTGATATGGATATTAGAACGATAGAGTGGAAAAATAAGAGTATCAAAATAATTAACCAGACAAAGCTGCCTTTGAAATTAGAGTATTTGTATATTAAAGACTTAAAGACTCTCTGGAGGGCGATAAAAGAATTGAAAGTCCGCGGAGCGCCGGCATTAGGTGCGGCAGCAGCCTGGGGTGTGTATTTGGGTATTAAAGACTCAAAGGCAAAGAATTTTGCCGATTTTAGTAAAGATCTGGAGAAAGTAGCAAAATACCTGGCTTCCTGTCGGCCTACAGCCAGGAATCTTTTCTGGGGTATAGAAAGGATGTGTAGCATTGCGGTAAGAAACCAGCAGGAGCCAGTATCTCTGATAAAAAAATTACTCTTCAAAGAAGCCCAGAAGATAATTGAAGAAGACAGGCAAACCTCCCGTAGAATAGGTCGTTATGGCGCAAAGTTAATTAAAGACAAAGATACAATATTAACCATTTGTAATGCCGGGATTCTGGCCACAATTGATTACGGCACAGCATTAGGTGTAATTTATAAGGCAAAAGAGGAAGGCAAACGCTTAAAAGTCTATGCCTGCGAAACCCGTCCTTTGTTACAGGGTGCACGCCTGACTACCTGGGAATTAAAGAAAAAAGGTATTGATGTTACGCTTATCTGCGATAGTATGGCAGCCACATTAATGCAACAGGGGAAAATAGGCAAAGTAATTGCTGGCGCAGATAGAATTGCGGCAAACGCAGATACTGCCAATAAAATCGGCACCTATAATTTAGCGGTTTTAAGCCATTATCATAAGATTCCTTTTTATATCGCCGCGCCTCATTCCACTTTTAACTTGAGAATAAAGACGGGTAAAGATATTCCTATTGAGGAACGTAATAGCAAAGAAGTTACAGGGTTATTCTTTAAAAGGCCTATTACTGGTCGTAATATAAAAGTATTCAATCCTGCCTTTGATATCACGCCGCAGCATTTAATCACTGCCATAATTACGGATAAAGGTATTATCAGGCCACCTTTTATAAAGAATATTGTTAAAATATTAAAATGACGCAGATAACTAAAATAGGAGAATTTGGTTTAATCGAAAGAATAAGAAAGTTCATTAAGACCGATGCATCAGTTATAAAAGGCTTAGGGGATGATTGCGCGGTCTTAAAGTTCGACAAAAATAGATATCAACTCTTTACCTGCGATATGATAATAGAAAATACAGATTTTACTCTCCAGGATAACCCCTATCTTATCGGAAGAAAAGCCATCGCCGTATCCATTAGCGACATTGCTGCTTGCGCTGGCTTACCGCGCTATTGTCTGGTATCGTTAGGCATGCCTGGAAATACCTCGGTTGAGTTTATAGATAAACTTATTAAAGGGATGTTGAGTCTGGCCAGGAAATACAATATCAATATCGTAGGCGGAGACTTAAGCCGCGCGAGACTTTTAAGCGTTGATATAAGTATGTTAGGATTTGTAGAAAAGAAAAACCTTGTTTTAAGAAGCGGGGCGAGGATAGGCGATATAATATTTGTCACCGGCGAACTCGGCGGTTCTATCTTAGGTAAACACCTGAAGTTTACGCCACGATTAAAAGAAGCAAGATTTCTGGTGAGAAACTTTAAAGTAAACTCTCTGATTGATATATCTGATGGCTTAGCTCCTGACTTAGGCCATATCTTAGAGCAAAGTTCGGTCGGAGCAATAATCTATGAGGATTTAATCCCGCTGAGTAAACCCCGCACCTCTGGCGCGGGGCGGGGTAAACAGGCTTGCACTTTAAAAGATGCGCTTTATATGGGAGAAGATTTTGAGTTGCTTTTTACCCTTTCGCGTAACGATGCGAAAAAACTTCTTTTAAAGAGGCTAACTAATTTTCAGCCCATCGGAGAAATTACGCGAGAAATATACGGCCTGAGATTGGTGGATAAGCAGGGCCGGGAAAAAGTTATTAAACCTGGAGGCTTCCATCATTTTTAGTTATAGGGCAGGCGTCCCTGGAGATTAGATGAAAGTAGTCTCTAAGTCAGTTAATGAAACGATAAAGATAGGTAAGGAAATTGCCAGGAATTTAAAATCCGGCGATATAATTTGTTTATTTGGCGAGCTCGGTTCAGGAAAGACAGTTTTAGTCAAAGGGATTGCTTATGGCTTAGGTATTAAAAGAGATAAAATTATCAGTCCTTCCTTTGTCCTCATACGCGAGCATCATCAGGGCAAATTGCCATTATACCATTTTGACCTTTATAGGCTAAAGTCTGCGTCAGCTATTTTTGGCTTAGGGTATGAAGAATATTTTTACGACGAAGGTGTTACCGTAATTGAATGGGCAGACAGATTAAAATATCTTTTACCTAAAGAATACCTAAAAATAAATTTAGAGGTCATCGGCGAGACAAAACGAAAAATAGAGATTACCTCTTTTGGTAAGCGATACAAGAAACTGCTTAAGTTATTAAAGGATAAATTTCCGATGTCCAATAAATACCAATAATACCAATGAATGTCCAATTTTCCAATGACCAATTGGATATTGGGATTTGGGATTTAATTGGGATTTGGTAGTTATTGGTAATTATTGGGATTTAAACTATGAAGATATTAGGCATTGATACTACTACCAAATTTTTGTGCCTGGGTATTTATGATAATTATAAGATATATGAGTATAACTTAGAAGTGGGCACTAGGCTTTCTTCATTGCTTAGCATAACTATTAAAAGGGCAGAAGACGCATTAGGTTGGAAAGCCAACGATGTTGACTATCTTGCCTGCGGTTTGGGTCCGGGCTCTTTTACCGGAGTGCGCGTCGGCCTGGCGACCATAAAAGGAATGAGTTGGGCTCTGAATAAACCTATTATAGGAATATCCACCTTAGATATATTAGCTAAAAATGTACAGAATAGCGATGCACAGATTGTCCCCATTGTTGACGCCAAAAGAAATCTTATTTATTCCAGCGTTTATAGAAACAAAGGGGGCCGCTTAATCCGTACCCAGCCTTATATGCTTTTGACGATAGATGAATTTTTTCAAAAGGTGAAAAGCAATGCCATAATACTGGGAGACGCAGCCGGATTATATAAAGATGCGATTTTAACGAATATAAAAGGAGCGAGTATTCTGGATAAGGATGCTTGGTATCCCAAAGCGCACAATATAATTGAGTTGGCTTTAGAGAAAATTAAAAAGAAGAAATTCAATAGTCCTTTCGAGGTTAAACCCATTTATCTTTATCCCAAAGAATGCCAGATAGCATATGGCATATCGCATATCGCCAATCGTTATAGACGATAAGCAATTAGCGATAAGCGATAAGCAAAATAAATATATGAACTATATAGGATACAGGCCGACGTGGGCTGAGGTGAATTTAGATAACCTCACCCATAATTTTCAGCAGATAAAAAACCTATTGTCGCCTAAGGTGAAGATTATGGTTTGCGTGAAAGCAGATGCCTATGGTCATGGGCTTATCCCTGTAAGTAAAAGGTTAGTATCTTGGGGAGTAGATTATTTAGGAGTGGCCTCTATTGATGAAGGGATAAAATTACGCCAGGGGCGTATAAATGCACCTGTATTGATCCTGGGTTTAATCTTGAAAAAAGATATAGACCCTGTGTTCAGGTACAGACTCACCACTACTGTCTGCGATGAAGAATTAGCTTCTACCTTAAACAAAAGAGCCAAAGTTTTGGGCAGGTCCGTAAATGTGCATATTAAGGTGGATACAGGTATGGGTAGAATCGGAGTTTTGCCTCAAGATGCGGTAAAACTGGTGAAAAAAATTCATAACCTAAAATCCATCAATATTGAAGGTGTATTTACCCATCTTGCCGTTGCGGATTTGAATAGAGATTTTACCTTGTATCAGATAGATTTATTGAACCGTTTAGTGCAGAAGTTAAAAGGAGAGGGCATATATATTCCTTTAGTCCACGCGGCAAACAGTATGGGTGTGATTGGTTATAAGAATAGCCATTTTAATATGGTGAGGCCCGGCTTAGTAATCTACGGACTTTATCCCCGAAAAGGCTTAAAGATTAAATTAAAACCTGTTCTGAGTTTAAAAACCAAGATTATATTTGTGAAGAGGTTACCTGCTGGCCACGGCGTCAGTTACGGCCACGATTACGTTACGAAAGATACTACCACTATCGTGACCTTACCTATTGGTTACGGTGACGGATACCCGCGCAATTTATCTAATCGCGCACCAGTTTTAATTGGAGGTAGGGTTTTTAAGATCAGCGGAAGAATCTGTATGGACCAGATCATGGTAGATGTAGGAGATAGGCGGGTGAGAATAGGTGATGAGGTGGTGCTCATTGGTCATCAAGGTAAGAATAAAATTACAGCAGAGGAATTAGCGTGCCTTTGCGGAACTATCCCCTATGAAATTGTTTGCGGTTTAGGTAGCCGTGTCCCGCGTCTATATGTTTAAGGAAGGGTGTCGATGAGGTATAAAGCAGAGAGAAAAGCAACGATATGGCTTAAAGAAACTGCTAAAGCAGGCATCAGCATCCCGGTTTTACCCAAAGCAATACTTATAGCATTTAACACATAATATAAAAATCCCACCATAATCGATAAACCCACCGAAGAAAGTCCCGTCGCGCGTCTCTTCATAATTACAGAGAAAGGTATTCCCAGAAGAATAATCATGATACTGGTTAGGGAGAAGGCAAATCTTTGATAAAGGTCTACCTTAAGATTTCTTATTGCAGTGGTAGCACCACTTTTAGAGAGCCTCCATATATAGTCATCGAGTTGCGCTATATTCATAAAGTCCGGACGTAGCATTTGCTTTAAAAAATCATGTGGTGTCTCTGAGATATCCATTATCTCTTCTTCTAAGTACTGCGGTTCCCCCTTTACCTGGACATTTTCGTCAAAATTATAAGTCACGCTTTGATAGAACCTCCACAAACCATCTCTATAAACTCCTTTATTTGCCACTATTTTTTTGGTGATATTTTGTTTTTCGTCATGCTCTAAGATGATTATGTTCTCCATTGTATTGGTGGCTAAAGAAAATTTATTGACGAAAAAGAGTCTATTTTTTAGCCCATACATAGAAAGATGGGTAATAATTTCGCGTTCTTTTTCTTTTGCCCTTTTCGTACCGGATTCCATCTGAGTTTTAATTTTTTCTGTTAAAGACATGGAAGATGGCACAAATCTGTCATTGACCCAGAATACAAATACACTCACGATAACCCCGAATATAATTACGGTTTTAGTGATTTGAAATATACTTAAGCCTACTGCGCGCATGGCAATAATCTCATTGTTGCGGTTTAGCTTGCCGAATGTATATAATGTGCTCAAAAGACAGGCAATAGGGGCGACTTGGACAAAGATAATGGGTAAATACGCCAGATAATACTGCCTTAAAATATGTAGACTGACCTGCTGTTTTAAGATTTCATCCAAATGGGAGAAGACGTCTATGATAATGTATAAAAAAAGAAAAGTAAGCAGGCATTGGAAGAAGAGAGCCAATACTGATTTTAATATATAACGGTCTAAGATGCGCATAGCCTATAGGTTAAAATTCCTCCGATTAACCCTAAGACAATATTGGGCATCCACATCGCAAATCTGGGATCAAGGTGACCCTGTAGACTCAATGCCTCAGAGCCAAGGAGCATCAGGTAATATACTCCCACAATAAGAAAGGCAATGCCGAAATTGATGGATTTCTCACGGCGGCGGGTGATTATTGCCAGGGGCATCCCAAAGAGCATAAGCACAAAAGAAGAGAAGGCCAGAGATATTTTTTCGTTTATTTCCGTAACCAGAGGCGCAGGGTCAATACCTTCCTTTTTTATTTTTTTAATTTCATTTCTTAGTTCCTGTATAGTCATATCCTTGGGTTTTTTTGCGATTTTATCTTTATCTTGCATTTGACTTAAGTTTAAAGTCATAAAGTAATTCTTAAAGTTCAATTTGTAAAAATTACTGGGATTTTCCGGGTCAGGTTCATCAGAGGTTCCCTCTATAAGCTTTAGTTTGATCATATTTTTTTCCGGTACGACAATAAATTCTCCTCTCTTGGCTATAATGGTGCGCGCAGGCTTATCCTCACCTTGAGGTTCGTAGATACGCACATTACTCAGCTTATCCTTATCTATGCGGTAGATAAATAGGATGTACTTTTCAAAAGAATTAATGAATATGCCTGGCTCAAGAGCAGCAGCAGGATTCTTAACTCCTATTTCCACGATGGTTTTTCTGGAGGCATAATGCGCATAGGGTATAACCCGGTCATTGAATACCACTAAAATAAGACTCAGGATTAAACCCACAATAAGTAGCGGCAATATCAGGCTAAAGAGATTTATTCCGCTTGCCCTGATGGCTACAATTTCATTATCGCTGGAGAGCCTGCCTAAAGAAAGAAGCACTGCTGTGAGTGCGGCAATAGGTAAGGTATAGGTAAGTAGATAGGGTATCATAAAGGCCAGGAGCTTTAAGACGCTAGTTATTTCCACACCTTTATTGATTACCAGGTCGGCAATTTTAATGAGATTACCCAGAATCATCACAAAGGTAAGTACGCCCAGCGCTAAAAATAAAGGGCCGATAAATTCTTTTAGAAAGTAGTTTCTTAGTATTTTCATTACCAAACCCGCATTGGAATTCGGTTTTTCAATTAGCTAGGGTCAGGACGAATACGATATTGGCTCCCGCGTTCTTTAAAGCATAGGCTGCCTCTGAAGAAGTCGCTCCCGTAGTCAATACATCGTCAATTAATAATATTTTTTTACCTTTTATGTCTTGACTTTTTGTTACTGCGAAGCTGTCTTTGACGTTTAGAAGACGTTGTTCTGTTTCTAATTCGGTTTGCGTCTGGGTATTGCGTAGTCGCCTTAAGATTCCATGCGCTACTTTTTTGTTAAACTGGTGAGCAATATGATTACTTAAGATTCCTGCCTGATTAAATTCTCTTTCGCGGAGTCTGGTTTTATGCAAAGGTATAGGTATGATTAAATCCAGTAAATCCACAGGTACATTGTAGTCCTCTATAAATTCTACCATTAATCTGCTTAAAACAGCACCCAGATAATCTTTACCTTGATATTTGAAGGCATGAATTAGCTCTTTGATTACGCCTTCATATACGCAAGGGCTAAAGGCGCGGTCAAAATGCAATTGTTTTCTTACGCAATCCGGGCAGATATTCCTCGCGGGTTTCTCTAAGTGCCTGCCGCAGCGATAACAGAAGGGAGGCGTGTTTCTTTTAATCTTTCCCCAGCATTCCGCGCACACGAGATTATTTATGTCGCCCACAGCTTTGAGCTGCTTTTTACAGACGAGGCATGTCCTGGGATAGACAATATCTACCAGCGCCTGGAACCAGATAGGCATTCGCTTCGCTCGTGCGCTATCTTCCTTCGGACAGCCCTTTCGTAGAAAGGGCTGGGTCGTCTCGGAATTTATGCCTCTCTGGTCCAGCCCTTTAGCCCGAAGGGTAAAGGGCTGTCGGAATTTCAATTTATTGAAATTCCGATACGAGAACTTACGCAACATATCTATATCATAACAGTTAAATTCGGGTTTGTCAAAATTTATTAGACGCATACTATTTATAGTGGGTCCTGTCTTGGACTGTTTCTCGCCGCACTACAGCGGCTTTAAAATCAGTCCAAGCCAACCGTTAATATAAT
>JAGUYA010000172.1 GCA_020061545.1 Candidatus Omnitrophota bacterium | reverse complement strand
TAACATGATTTACGACCGTTTCCAACAAGAGGCCATTGACTATATCAATCAAGGCTCTTCGGTGATAGTTTCTGCTCCCACGGGTGCAGGCAAAACCGCGATTGCCGAACATGTTATCTTAACCTGCATCCAGAATAAAATCGGCGTAGTCTATACTGCGCCCATTAAGGCGCTTTCTAACCAGAAGTTCCGCGATTTCCAGAATCAGTTCGGGGAGAATATCGGCATATTAACCGGTGATGTATCTTTAAATCCGGATGCCCCGGTTCTAATTATGACTACCGAGATATTCCGCAATAAAATCCTGGACGAACCCCAAAGTCTAGAAAAATACTCCTGGGTAATCTTTGATGAGGTGCATTACATTGATAACCCTGAACGCGGCACAGTCTGGGAAGAATCTCTGATGCTTCTGCCAGCGCATATGCAGATACTTTGCCTGTCTGCGACCATACCCAATATTAACGAGCTGGCTGCCTGGATTGAATCCATACACCATAAACCCGTAAAGAAAGTGATGGAAGAAAAAAGACCCGTGCCCCTGCATTTCTTCTTCCAGTGCCAGAACGAAGTTGTAGATAATATAGTAAATTTAAAAAGATTAGGGACTGGCCGACCCAATAAAATGGCTTCACTCATTAATTACATCCGTCAAAAAGACGGCCTGGCCTGCATCTATTTTGTTTTCGGAAGAAGAAGAGCCGAAGACCTGGCCTTAGAATTGTATAGTTATGATTTCTTAAATAAGCAGCAAAAACAGGAAATACTCTCTTTGTATGATTCTCTCTGCGAACGCTTTGACTTAAAACACGAAAAGTCGGCGCAGGAATTATATCATCTTATCCAAAGAGGTATTGCCTATCATCACGCGGGAATGCTGCCCACCTTAAAAGAAGTAGTAGAAAGGCTATTCACTAGTAAACTCCTCAAAGTTATTTTTACTACTGAGACCTTTGCCTTAGGCATAAATATGCCCAGCCGCTCCGTGGCCTTTGATGATTTAAGGAAATACTATGGCCGTTATGTGAGAACCTTAAAGACCAGGGATTTCTACCAGATGGCTGGACGCGCAGGAAGGCGCGGGATAGATAAAGAAGGTTTTGTCTATTGCCGCATAAACCTGGCGAGAATAAACTTAGAAGAAATAAAACGCATCATCTATGGTAAACCCGAAGAAGTAAGAAGCCAATTCAATACCTCTTATGCCACGCTCTTAAACCTCTATGAAAAACACAAAGAAGACCTTTATAAAATTTATCCTTTATCCTTACACTATTTCCAATCCAAGAAATACGAGCAAAAAGAAGCGCTGCGCTTAATTGAAGCAAAATTAAAGCTGCTTAAGGAGTCAGGTTATATAGAAAACGGCTCTTTAACCCAGAAAGGCCAATTCGCCAAAACCGTCTATGGGTATGAGTTAATGCTTTCAGAACTTTATAGCCAGAATATTCTGGAGCAACTGGATGAATTTGCTTTGGGGATTTTGAGCACCGCAGCAGTTTTTGAACCCAGAAAGAATCAGCATATGCCCCATTTATCTAAGGCAGCGCGGAAAGTAAAAAGGGTCTGCGAAGAGATGCACGAGGAAATAAAAAAGAAAGAAATGAAATATAGGATATACCCGGTGAGCAAGCCAGCCTATTTTCATTTAAGCGCAAGTATTGAAGGATGGCTGCGCGGCACAAACTTTGATAAGATTCTGCAATTTACGGATACGGATGAAGGCGAGGTCGTGCGCTATTTCCGTATGGCCATCCAGATTTTGAGGGAAATCTCCGACGCCCCGGTTTCCTCTCATATCCTCAAAGAAAAAATCAAAGAGACTATCCGCGTCATCAATCGCGACATCGTGGATGCAGAAAAGCAACTACGGGAAGGTTAAGCCAGGGACTGTACTGATCTTTTTTAGCGGGTCCTGTCTGGGGCATTTTCTTGCGCATTACGCGCTTCGAAAACGCCCCAGCCACCCGCTAAAAACAAAAAATCCCAAGCCACATTTGGCTTGGGATTAATTTAAGGGTGCCTCCTCAGGTAACATCCCTCTATTCTGTCCCTAAGATTATGTTGTTTGCTTTCTAGTCTGTATCTTACTTATTCTACAAGGTAATAAATAGATATAATCTATGATCTGCCACGTAAAATCTTTTATTTCTTTAGCATCATCTTCTATTACTTTGGATTTTTCTGGATGAGCACCGTCATTACCAACGGTTCTTATATGTTTGGCTACATCATATAATATACCTTGTATAATACCTTTATTTTTTAAATCTTCTAGTTGTATATATAAATCATCGCTCTTCTTTGCGCCCTTATCAATAGTTATATTCTGTAATGCTCTCCTACACATCACTACAGTTGCATTGTAGGTCTTTATATCAAAACATTTACCAGTCTCGATATAATCTATCCATATATCATCAGGAACTCCCTCAATCTTCTCTTGAGCATAACTTGGTAAAGGAAATATTGCATTTATCCCACCCATACCATCAGCGAATATAAATATATATTTTCTGCAAGATACATTGTCGCACTGCATAACTACATTCCAAACACCATTTCTAAATTTATTGGGAGGTATTTCGACTATGTCCAAAGTATAATTAGGACACCATACAGGCTTAAAGTTACAAATAGAATTACAGTAAGGACACTTTAATACCATAGTTATCTCCT
>JAGUYA010000171.1 GCA_020061545.1 Candidatus Omnitrophota bacterium | reverse complement strand
TGTGGTAAGCAAATTGTAAATCCTTTAGATGGTTTATAAAAACGGCGCAAAAAAATTTGTAAAAAACTTTTGGCGAGCCGTGCCGTGCGCGGCGAGCCACAAAATCAATGGGCGGCGCTCGGCGCCGCCCACGAAAAAGCAGGTTTAATTTCTGAAAGTCAAATTCTGGAGCGGGTGAGCGGAATCGAACCGCCATATACAGCTTGGGAAGCTGCCATTCTGCCATTGAATTACACCCGCATTACTCCACTATGGCCTTATCAATATAGTTCGCACCAAATAACTGGCGGTTTTGGGAGCATGCATGAGAAATTTTTTGGCAAGAGTGCACAAGGATTTACGAGGAGCTCAAGGACGCTAATCCGATACAGGCTATCCGTAGCGACGAAGTAAACCGTAGTGCACGGCAAAAAATTTCAGCACGCGAGTAAAACCGCGAGTTATTTTGTATATCCACATTTATAACTTCAAACACTGCTCCATTAATTTAATAGAACAATATTTTCCGCACATCGTGCATACGTCTAATAGCTCGGGTTTTGAAGAATTCCGGTAGTATCTAGCCTTATCGGGATCTGTGGAGAGGGTAATCTGTTTTTTCCAGTCGCGTTTCTTTCTGGCTTCTGACATTTTTCTATCCCATTCTATGGCTGATTTTACTCCTTTGACTATATCACCTGCGTGTGCGGCAATCTTGGAAGCGATGACACCCTCCCTCACATCCTCTATAGAAGGATGTCTTAAGTGTTCTGAGGCAGTTACATAACATAAAAAATCTGCTCCTGCACTTGCAGCACAAGCCGCACCGATAGAAGCACTGATATGGTCGTAACCTGCGGCAATATCAGTAACCAGTGGTCCTAAGACATAGAAGGGTGCCCGATGACAAATTTTCTTTTCCAAGGCAATATTTTTCTGAATCTCATCTAAAGGGATGTGTCCTGGGCCTTCAATGATTACCTGGATATTTTTCCTTTTTGCACGCAAAGCAAGCTCACCCAGAATCTTAAGTTCGGAAATTTGCGCTTTATCAGTGCTATCTAATATTGAGCCTGGCCTTAAACCATCCCCCAGACTTATAGTTACATCATAAGCATAAGCAATATCCAAAACCCTATCAAAATATGCATAAAAAGGATTTTCTTTTTTGTAATAGGACATCCAGGTGGCTAAAATCGCACCACCCCTGGAGACAATACCCATTAACCTTTTATGTTCCTTTAAAGTATTCAAGCTTCTTTTGGTGACTCCGGCGTGAATGGTAAAAAAATCCACACCCTCTTTTGCCTGCAATTCTAGAGTATCCAATATATCATCGATACTAAATTTTAAAAAATTTCCTTTTCTTTTTTGAGCATTTACCGCTATCTCATAAACAGGCACTGTTCCGACGGGTACTGGCGAATAACTTAATACTTCTTTTCTTATTTTCTTAAGATTTCCTCCTATGCTTAAGTCCATAATTGTATCTGCACCATATTTTACTGCCACCTCTATTTTTTTTAATTCATCGTTAATCTGGGATTTATCAGTAGAGGTGCCGATATTCGCATTTACTTTTGTGCGCAGGCCCCAACCTACAGCGCAAGGCTTTTTTATATTATGTTTTTGATTATGAAGGATAACGACCCTACCTTCTTTTATCCACCTCAATATTAAATTAGGGTTCCTGCCTTCTTCACCAGCAATCCTTTTCATCAAAGGTGTTATAATATTATTCTTAGCATATTCTAATTGCGTCATATTCTTTTATATGCGGTTACTAACAGTTGCGGTTTCGTTTATACGAAACCGATACGTGGCCGAAACCCAAACCGATAGACAAAACCCAGGGTTAAGCAACAAACTCACCATACTTTAATTATCTAATTGTTTTCTAAAATTTTTTATTGAGTTAGCGATATTCTTTGCCTGACATATAGCCCTGCAGACGGCTACTCTTTTTGCTCCCGAGGACAACACCCGGCTTAAATTGTTCTCATCAATTCCTCCGATAGCAAAAAAGGGTATACGAATCTTTTCACTCACCATTTTAATTAAGTTTAGACCTGTATCTTTATATTCGGGTTTTATGGGAGTGGGAAAGATTGGACCTATACTTATGTAATTCGCTCCGTTTTTTTGTGCCTGAATAGCTTGGTTTAAATTATGGCAGGATACCCCAATAATTTTATCTTTACCTAATAATTTTCTGGCTATTGCTGGAGGCAGGTCATCTTGACCTAAATGAATCCCGTCGCTGTTTACTATTTTAGCAATATCTATGTAGTCATTAATAATAAATATAGTTTTACTATTTAATAATAATTTACGTAAGGCGTAGGCTTCTTTTAAGACGGATTCCCTTTTGGATTCCTTATCTCTCAGTTGGATTATAAGGGGTAGGGAATCTTTTATTTTTTTGACTGTTTTTACTATGGATCTACACCCAGAAACCTTTTTATCTATGAGAATATAAAGATGAGACTTTTCTAGCAACCTTTTTTTCGAGTTGATAAATGTCATATCTTAATTTTTTGAATTCGAGAGCAATTTTTTTATTCAGAAGTTTAGCAAATTCTTCCAAAACTCTTACAGATTCCTTTATACGTTGAATATTGGCAAAAAAAATGTCTTGATAATTTCTCCTCTTGAGCTCATTTACAAATATCGCCCTACCCACATCTTTTAAGCTTTCTCTTTCTTGCATTAACCTTATTTTCGGGGTGAGGCGTTTCAATAATACATCAACCCTATGTCTTATTTTTTTAAATTCAGATGTTAGATTACGATTATCCAGGATGAATCTGGTTATTTCTTCACATACACGCAGGCCTTCTTTTGCGCGGTTTATATTCGCATCAATAATTCTGTAAATAAATTTTGTTTTAGAGGCTTTTGGCAATTTTTTTAATTAAATTAGTGGTAGACCGCTCTTTGATTAATTCTATGGTATTAACCTTGCCGCCATAACTTAAGACAATACCGCTACCCACTATATTATTCTTATTCCAATCCGCGCCTTTAATCAGTACGTCTGGCCTAAGAGATTTTATTATTTTAAGGGGTGAGTCTTCTTTAAATAGGACGACGTAGTCTACGCTTTCTAAAGCCGCTATTATCCTTAGCCTATCCTTTTCATGAACCAGCGGTCTTTTTTTCCCTTTTATTTTTCTTACAGAGGCATCGCTATTTATTCCTACAATAAGGATATCGCCTTTTTTCTTGGCATCCTGCAAATACTTTACATGCCCATAGTGCAGCAAATCAAAACAACCGTTAGTAAAAACTATTTTTTTGCCTTTAGCTTTTAACTGCTTTATAATCTTCTTTAACCGAGTTATGCTTTTTATCTTAGGTTTTATCATTTGTTTTACAAAGGGTCTCTTCCACTAATTCACAAATGATATGTCCTATGGTGATGTGCGTCTCTTGGATTCTGGCTGTAACTGAGGAAGGGACTATCAATGATATATCGGCTAATTTTGCTAATTCTCCTCCATCTTGACCCGTAAGAGCAATTGTCTTTAATCCCATCTTTTTAGCTTGTTTGATGCCCAGAGCAACATTCTTGGCTTTTCCGCTGGTAGATATTCCGATAACCACATCGTTCTTTCGAGCTAATGCCTCAACCTGTTTTGCAAAGATTACTTCATAACCATAATCATTAGCTAGGGCGGTTAATATAGATGTGTTTGTGGTCAGGGCAATAGCCGGCAATGCAATTCTATCCTTTTTGAATCTACCTACGAGTTCCGCAGCAATGTGCTGACTATCACTGGCTGAGCCACCATTGCCAAAGAGAACCACCTTCCCATTTTTTTTCAGGCAGTCTATGATAAGATTAGTTATTTCTATAATTTGGCTGATGCCCGTGCGTAATAATTCTTCTTTGACTTGTATACTTTCCAATAATATATCCTTAATTTTATCTCTCATAGTTTCACCCAAAAAATACTTTTGCAATTTCGTAGAGTTCCATATCCACTGTTTTTAAAGCACGCACTGCCTCTTCTATAGGCACATCGATAATTTTATTACCCACAAGAGCCACCATCCTACCGAATTTTTTATATTTTACTAGTTCTACTGCTCTTACGCCGAATCTGGTGCCGAGGACTCTATCAAAAGCAGTGGGAGTGCCCCCTCTTTGAATATGGCCAAGAACACTCACTCTTGTTTCGTAACCTGTCCTTTTTTCTATTTCTTCTGCTAAAGTTTCTCCAATACCGCCTAGTCTTACGTGACCAAACTCATCCAATCTTTGTTCTTGCGTGATTAAACTCCCTTCTTTAAATTTTGCACCTTCAGCCACCACCACTATACTAAATAACTTACCGCGTTCGTGTCTCTTTTTTATAATGCTGCATATCTCTTCAATATCAATGTGTATCTCAGGGATTAAAATTACATCTGCACCACCGGCAATTCCTGCTTCAATAGCAATCCATCCCGCGTATCTGCCCATGACTTCTACTACAATAATACGGTGGTGGCTTTCTGCAGTGGTATGTAGTTTATCGATGCATTCCATAGCAGTATTTAATGCAGTATCAAATCCAAAACTATAGTCTGTAGCAGAAATGTCATTATCTATTGTTTTAGGTACACCGACAATATTTTTGATACCGTCTTGGATCAATTTTGTGGCTACTCCCAGCGTGTCTTCGCCGCCCACCGCAATTAATGCGTCTAAGCCAAATTTTTTATAATTATCTTTTAGTTTTTGTAAATCGCCTTCTTTCTTATACGGGTTTGTGCGGCTTGTACCCAGTATTGTACCGCCTTTAGGCAGTATTCCCGAAACACTCTCCAGATTTAAAGCCGTAATATCGTTTTCAATCAAACCCTTCCAGCCGTTTTTAATACCTACTACTTCGTATCCCTCGTTTAATCCTTTTCTGACCACTGCCCTGATCACTGGATTTAACCCCGGACAATCACCTCCGCCAGTAAGAATCCCTATTTTAGTCATAAGTTACTACCCTCCT
>JAGUYA010000059.1 GCA_020061545.1 Candidatus Omnitrophota bacterium | reverse complement strand
GGCGCAGAGAAAATTCTGGTGTTATTGTAGCTATCTCCACGACTATCTTTGGCATACTTTACGTTTCTTGGTTTTTAAGTTTTTTTATTAAGATAAGATATCTTCCCGATGGTGTGGGTCTTATTTTTACCGTGATACTGATTACAAAATTAGGTGACATTGGTGCTTATTTCATAGGTAGCCGTTTTGGAAAGAGTCCTTTAATACCACACATCAGTCCTAAGAAATCTATAGAAGGAGCGATAGGGGGGTTGATATTCAGCGCGTTAGGTACATTGGCAAGCAAACCCTTTTTAAATTTGCCATATTTACAACTTATATTTCTCGGTCTTTTTTTAGGCATTTTAGGACAATTAGGGGACCTCTCTGAATCTTTGATGAAGCGTGACTGCCAGGTAAAAGACTCTGGGCGCATCTTACCGGGTATGGGCGGGGTTTTAGATTTTATTGATAGTTTACTTTTTACTGCGCCGGCATTTTATTTTTTTATGAGTATTATTTTAAAATGATGATTGCAGTATTAGGCTCCACAGGTTCCATAGGTCGAAATACCTTAGGGGTAATCAGAGATTTTTCGGATAAGTTTAATGTTACCGCTTTAAGTACAAATTCTAATATTGATATTCTCTCTCAGCAAATAAAGTTATTTCATCCTGCGCTGATTTGTATTAGAGATAAAAATTCCGCCTTAGATTTAAAGTCCAGATTAAACCTGAAAAATATCAAGCTTTTTGTGGGAGAAGAGGGTTTAGAAGAAATGGTCCAGGATAAGAGAATAGATAAGGTGGTTTTAGCCATAAGCGGCGCAAGCGCACTCCTGCCTTTATTAAAGGCGATAGAGAGTGGTAAAGATATTGCTCTGGCTAATAAAGAGGCACTGGTGATGGCAGGCCATATAATTATGCAGAAGGCCACTCATAAGAAAATAACCATTATACCCATAGATAGCGAACAATCCGGAATATGGCAATGTCTAAGTAGTGAGGATAAAAATAAATTAAAAAATATTTATCTTACTGCCTCAGGCGGGCCTTTGCATAAGATAAGTAGAAAATATTTCAAGAATATCTCAGTGAGCCAGGTATTAAAACATCCACGCTGGAAGATGGGTGTAAAAATTAGCGTTGATTCCGCCACCTTAATGAATAAGGGCCTTGAGGTATTAGAAACAATGCACTTATTTGGTGTAGAGCCGGATAAAATAAAAATCCTTATCCATCCAGAAGCTTTAATTCATTCCATGGTTGAGTTCACCGATGGGGTGATTCTGGCGCAGTTATCCATTACCGATATGCGCATACCTATACAATATGCGCTCACTTATCCAGAAAGATTAGCCAATAAACTTCCCAATATAGATTTCTTGAGCGTCAAAAAATTGAGTTTTCAGGAGCCTGATTTCAAAAGATTTCCCTGTTTAGGATTAGCTTACAGAGTTGCGCAAGATGAGGGTACTATGCCTGCTGTTCTTAATGCGGCTAACGAAGTGAGCGTGAGCGAGTTCTTAAAAAATGGTTTAGATTTTGTTTCTATCCCGAGAGTTATCGAAAGAGTTTTAAACAGACACCGCAATAAAATAGCGCCTGATTTAGATGATGTTTTAGAGGCAGATAGCTGGGCAAGAAGAGAGGCTTATCAGGCCATGCAAAAATTAAGACACTAAGATGATTTCAGTAATTAGCTTTTTATTCATTTTAGGCATATTGATAGTCATTCATGAGTTTGGGCATTTTATCGCTGCCAAAAGATTAGGCGTGAAAGTCGAGAAATTCTCTTTAGGCTTTGGCCTGCCTTTATGGCTTAAGAAAAAGAATGATACCGAATATAGCGTAAATTTAATACCATTGGGTGGCTATGTGAAACTCGCAGGCGATAATCTACAAGAATATACAAACCATCCCGATGAATACCTGTCTAAGACACCTGCCCAACGTGCACGGATAATATTTTTTGGACCCTTATTGAATTATATATTGGGATTCTTATGTTTCTGGTTAATATTTTTTGTCGGCTATCCTACGCTGACCACAAAGATAGGCGGTTTAATCGATGGCTTTGGGGCAAAGGATGCCGGCATTCAGGTAGGCGATCAGATTATCGCCGTCGAGGGAGAAAGGGTAAATTTTTGGGAGGATTTACAGAGAGCCATTCAGGCTAAAAAAGGAGCAAGAAAGGTTTTGCTTTCCGTTTTACGCGAGAACAAAGAATACAACATAGAGGTCAAGATAAAGGAAAAACAGATAGATGATGTTTTAGGCAAGAAGCATAGCGTTGGCATGATCGGGATAACGCCAAGAGATGAGATTATAAAGGTAAGGCACAACTTCTTGAAATCCTGTGTCCTGGCTACAGAGAAAACATGGGACTTGACAGTTCTTACCTATCAGGCTATCTGGCGCATGATTACAGGTAAATTATCCATGCGTGAATCCATAACCGGACCCTTGGGTATTTTCTATATTACCTCGAAAGCAGCAAGTATGGGGATGATTGCCGTTTTGCATCTGGTGGCAGTATTGAGCGTGAGCCTGGCCATATTTAATCTTCTGCCTTTACCTGTATTAGATGGAGGGCACCTGGTATTACTGGCTATTGAAAGGATAAGGGGCAAACAATTGAGCCTTAAGACAGAACGCATTATTACTCAGGTGGGCCTTACGCTTATTATATCCTTGGCTATATTTGCCACCTATAACGACCTCTTAAGGTTCTTCGGGGATAAATTAAAGTGGTTTATCAAATGAAGATTTTAAGACGTAAGAGTAAGACTATACGCATTGGTAATATTTCTATCGGCGGTAATAATCCGGTGGCTATACAGTCTATGGCTAAAGTCAAAACTGCGGATAGCGAAATGGCAATCAAACAGATAAAGGAATTGGAAAATACAGGTTGCGAGATTGTCCGCTTGGCAGTAAAAGATAAGGCCGATGCTAAGGCGCTAAAGAAGATTAAACAATGCGTAGATATCCCTGTAGTTGCAGATATACATTTTGATTGGCGCCTGGCCCAAGAAGCGATAGATAGCGGCGTAGATAAAATCAGGTTAAATCCCGGCAATATCTATAAGCGGGAACAGATTCGCGAGATAGCCAGGGCAGCAAAAATTAACCGTATTCCTATCAGGGTAGGAGTAAACTCAGGGTCAGTGAGAAGTCGCACCTCGCACCTCGCAGGTCGCACGTCGCTGGTAGACAGAATGGTAAAAAGCGCATTGGATTATATAAAAATTCTGGAGGGCTGCGGGTTTTACGATATTGTGGTTTCTTTGAAAGCCTCCCATATTTTTGATACCATAGAATCGTACCGTAAGATGGCGAAATCTTGCGATTATCCTTTTCATTTAGGCGTCACAGCTACAGGTAGCCCATACTTAGGAATAGTAAAGTCGAGCATTGCATTAAGTATTTTGCTATTAGAAGGTATCGGTGATACAATAAGAGTATCACTTACAGATAAACCTCAAGTTGAGGTGAAAGCAGCCCAGTCCATTTTAGAAGCGACGGGGCTACGTTGCTTTGGCCCCCAGATTATCAGCTGTCCTACCTGTGGTCGCTGTGAAGTGAATTTACTAAAGATAGTAAGAGAATTAGAGAATTCGTTAACCCGTTATCCTGTTAACCCGTTAGCCCGTTTAACAGGCAAACAGGCAAACAGGCAAACAGGCAAACCGATTAAGGTAGCAGTAATGGGCTGCGTGGTCAATGGTCCAGGTGAAGCCAAGGAAGCAGAT
>JAGUYA010000079.1 GCA_020061545.1 Candidatus Omnitrophota bacterium | reverse complement strand
GGCAGGTTAATCCTTATTCCCTTTGGTGCATCAGGGTCATATCGAGAAAACTGCGCAGTCTTCGAGACCGCGTAGGATGTCTCAGTTTCTTTAGAGCCTTTGCCTCTATCTGGCGCACTCTTTCGCGGGTTACCTCAAAAACATTGCCTACTTCTTCTAGAGTCCGTGGGCAACCATCAGCGACACCGAAACGCAAAACCAATATCTTTTTTTCTTTCTCTGTGAGTGTGCTTAAGACAGAGTTCATTTCCTCTTTTAACATAATACGCACAGTGGCATTCGCTGGTGAAACTGCCTTTTTATCCTGGATAAAATCTCCAAAATGCGTATCCCCTTCATCACCGATAGGCATCTGCAAAGATATTGGTTCCTGGGCAATCTTCAATATTGCCTTCACTTTTTCTTGCGGTAACCTCATCTTCTGGGCAATTTCTTCCGGTGTTGGCTCACGGCCGTTTTCCTGAACAAAGATACGGGAGAGCCTGATGATTTTATTTATGGTCTCAGTCATATGCACAGGTATTCTTATGGTGCGTGCCTGGTCAGCAATAGACCGGGTGATGGCCTGCCTTATCCACCAGGTGGCATAGGTAGAAAATTTATAGCCCCTTTTGTATTCAAACTTCTCTACAGCACGCATCAGGCCAATATTTCCCTCCTGGATTAAATCTAAGAAGGACAGGCCTCTATTAGTGTATTTTTTAGCAATACTCACTACGAGTCTTAAGTTTGCTTCTACAAGTTCTTTTTTAGTGCGGTTAAATTTCATATGCGTGGACTTAATTAATTTCATCTGCTCTTTTATCTCGGGATAAGGTTCACTGAGCCACCTGAGGATTGTCCGCTTACGAGAATTTAACTGACTGCGCTTATTCTTAGTAACCGAACGCCCGAGCATCTTTTGACGTTCAATATAATCTAACTCCCTCATCAGGGCATTAAGTCTACGTAAAACTACCTCAATTACGGAAGTAGTAAAATTAAACTGTAATGTAAGATTAATGGCTTTGGTTTTACTCCGCGTAGACCTTAACCGCTGGGCAATCTTTCTAATTCTTTTTATAATATTACTCTTCTTTGCTTTAATAATTCCCTCTTTTACCACCTCTTCTAAATTTACCTTTCCCTCCAAGATATCGTCTACTACGGATAATATTTCTTTACGTGCAAATTCCGTAGCCAATACCGCTACCTTAAATTTTTCTTCTGCTGCTTCAATCTTTTTGGCCAATTCTATTTCATTCTCTCTAGAAAGCAGCGAAATTGAACCCATCTGCTTAAGATACATCTTCACCGGGTCATCCAAAGGCAGGAACCGTTCTTCTATCTTCAGTTGTTCACTTAAAATATCCTCTTTGGATACCTCAGTTTGTTTCTCCGCCTCTTTTTCCTCTTCGCTTTCCACGACCTGTATATCTTCGCTTCCTAATAAATCCAGGATGCGGTCGATATCCTCTGAAGAGGATACGTCTCCCGGTAAAAGGTCGTTCACCTCATCATAGGTGAGGTATCCTTTTTGCCTGCCTAAAGTAATAATCTTTTCTACGTCTTTTTTGGTATATTCTTTTTTCCTCATATTATATGCCTACCTTCAATGAGCAGACAATTTATGGAGCATAAGCGACATAAATTGTAACCCCTGCTATTTAGTTTATCACGTGTGTCTACGAATTGAACCCAGCACTAATTTTCTAATTGAAATCATAACTAAAAATTAGTGCTGGATAAATTCAGCCTACAAACTTACGTTCGCTATCGTTCCGTAAGTTTGGGCTTCATTTACCTCCCTTTAATTAAACCGTGAAATCGCTCCATAAGTATGCGCAACTGTTCTTCATCTCTTAATGTTTGAGCTTTCTTTATCTCTTCATGCAAGCGCTGTTTCTTGAGTTTCAATCTCTCGCTCTTTATACGCTTTATACAATCATCAATTATGTTTTCTTTATTTGGCGAAGATATCTCTGGCAGCAACGTCGATTCACAGATGACCTGCGCCATAGTTTCGTCGTCAAGATAATTGATGAGTTTATTTGGCTCTATGTTCTTACCTTGGTCAATGAGGTCAAACATTAGCGAGACAATGCGCGCAATCCTCTCATCCTGAAAATCACCCGGCTCTAAGCCTTTTTCTCTTATCTGATTAATAAGTTCTGTCTCTTCTAACATTAATTTCATTAATAGTTTCTCTGTCGGGTTTATATTCACTGTTTTTCTCATAGGACCCTGTGCGTGTAAATCCAAATAAGGTTTATCCTCTTTTATTTTCTTTAATTCCTGCAATATTGCATCCTCGGCTATGTCTAATTCCTGAGCTAATCTTTTAATATATTCGGCTTTTAAAATGGCGTTTTTAAATCTCTTGATGGTGGGCAACATCTCGGCGGAAATCCTTGCCTTTCCGTGTATCTCTTTTATGCTATAACGCGCTTTTAAAATCCTTAATTTATAATCAAATAGATGTTCAGCCTGGTTAATTTTCTCTTTAAAATTCTCGATACCGTTTTTGCGCACAAACAAATCTGGGTCAAACCCTTGGGGTAATGATACCACCTTCACCTGCATTCCTTCCTCGATAAATATGTCCAGCGTCCTTAAGGTAGCCATCTCTCCCGCGTCATCAGAATCGTAAACCATGACGACATTGTGAGTATGCCGTTTTATCAGTTGGGCTTGTTCTGGAGTAAGCGCGGTGCCAAGTGAGGCCACCACATTCTCTAAGCCTGCCTGATAAGGCATGATAAAATCCAGATACCCTTCCACCACCACGGCATAGTCATTTTGTCTTATCGCATCGCGGGCAAAATTCAGGCCATAGAGATTCCGGCCTTTAATATAGATGAGCGTTTCCGGTGAATTGACATATTTAGGCAAAGTATCATCCCCCTCGACGTTGCCGGGGTGAGGCAATACGCGCCCACCAAAAGCCAGCACCCTTGATTTTATATCAAATATGGGGAAAATAATCCTATTGCGAAATCTATCGTAATAACCGCCGCCTTCCTTAGGAAGAACGAGCCCTGCCTTTTCCATTAAGGAAAGATTAATATTCTTATTTCTTAAATGATTCATGAGCGCATCCCATTTATCAGGGGCGAATCCTAATTTAAATAATTTTATGGTCGCCTCATTTATACCGCGTTTTAATAAATAATTCTTCGCTAAGAGCCCACGGGAAGAATTTAAGAGAGACTCGTAAAATAATGTGGTTAATTCATTTGTCCTATAAATCTGGGTAATTAGACTTGCTGTTTGAGAGTCTTGTTTTTGGGCTTGCGGTAAACTTATACCTACCTTTTTTGCCAGGGCTTCCACTGCCTCCGGGAATTCTAAACGCTCATATTGCATTAAGAAATTAAATGCATTCCCGCCCGCACCGCAATTTCCAACTACAAAATTGGGTGTTGTATAAGAATGATCTTCTGCTACTGTCAAATTATATACATCTCCTGTAAATTTTCTCTCTATAATTTTCCGAATCGGCACAATTTGATATGAAATATTATTAATTTTAATAATATCTGAAAAATGCAATTTAATATTTTCTTGCCATGAAATAGTATAGGCCGTCTTATGTTTTACATTATTTTTATCTGTCTTTTCTTTTTCAACACTAAAAGTAGGAGAAATATCGAGCCGTAACAAGATATCTTTTAATTGCTCAGCTAAGACTAAAGATACGGTAGTAATGGCTTTAAATTGTCTATCTGTTTTACATTTATAGAATTTACCAATATGCCCATCTCCCTTAAAAATAGCGTCCAGAATTATTCTTTGAAACTTCGGCGATAAATTCTGAAGTTCAAAAGGTATGTGTTTATTTTCAGCTAACTTTCCACAAAGATTTTCAAAAATATTAGATAATTTTGAATTGCAAGCACTCATTTCTATACCTGTCTTATTTCCTTTCTTACGAATATGTATAGAAGTCTTTATATCGAAAAAGTCCTCAATAAGTTCTTTTATTTCCTTGGCAAATTGTTTTTCATGATTTCCTAAGCTGAATCGGATATAGGCTCTACGATTACTACCCTCGGCTATCCAATATCCTATTAATTTTAAAAATCTTTCATTAATTTCTATTTTTGTAGGAATGGATTTTATATCCCGACCAAAATTGCTTTCTCTACAAGAATAATATTTATCTAAATCTACAAATTCAATATCATTTATTTGTTGATTGATAGGATAAAGTAAAAAATCATTTATAGAAAACTGTCTCGCTTGCAACTTCTCTATTTTATATTCATTAAAAAATTTAGCGGGACAATTTCGTTTACATCGCCACTGACAAATTCTATTCTCTCTTGATCTATATTTGCAATTTTTTGTTTTTATAACATAAACTTCATGATCTGATGTTAGAGTCACAGGTAAGCTTGCTTTTCTGGTATATATCTCTATAAGCTCTCCATCATAGGGTCTCCATAAAGTTCTTATAACCGGCATGTATCTCCCCTGATGAGTAAGAACCAGCTGTCCTACTCGCATATCTTCAATTTTATGAAAACCTTTTTCGGTTTTTATTAAAGAACCTGAAGGAAAACACCCAAAACAATGATAAATCTGCCGGTCAGGAGAAACCATAAAAGACGGTGTCTTTTCCTGATGAAAGGGGCACAGGGCCCTAAAATTTCTCCCCGCCCGCTTAAGAGGTATAAAGCCGGAAACCACCTCTACAATATCCACCCGGCTTAAAATATCTTCTAATATATTCTCCGGTATACGACCTGCCATAGTTATCGCCTGATTCTGCGGAACCCCGAGCAATTGATTATTTCTAACTTCTCTTCCTTTTCAATCCTATCTAAAAGTAGATTCAGACCCAAAGTATCGGAAGAAATGTGCCCTGCGATTACCACATTAAGATTAGCGTTTCTGACCTTCTTAAAATGCTCTTCACTTAAATGCATAGAGACCAGCGTTCTTATGCCTACTTTATACATCTTATCAAATACTTCTTTAGAACCTTCGGTTCCCCCGGTCATCTCCACAAAAATCTTACCTACGGCTCGCTTTGGACTTCCTAAAATAATCCGCGGGCCAGACAGGTTCGTTTTTGCGTCTTTATATTCGGGAACCTCATTTAAAATATCTAATATATCTTCTACTTTTTTGGGTTTTTCTTTCTTCAGTAATTCCTGTATAAAACTAGAGGCATGATTATCTGCCGGCGTATGCGCGCACATAAATGGCAAATCTAAAATCCGCGCTGCATCCACTGCGCGCATATGATTTCCCGGCAAAACCTTTCTTTCTACCTCGGCCTTACGCTCATTTAACAATTCCTGCGCCACTCTCTTAGATATCCCTACTTTTATTAACATATCCACCTGTAACTGCATGACTTCATAAAACGCCGCATGCGCCCTACCTTCAGGATGATGGGAAATTACCAAATCCAGCCCTTCTTCGCGACGAATCTTATCTGCCAGCAATAACTCACCCACCTCGATATCTATACCCACCATCATCTTTTTTATCTCTGTATCCGGATTACCGTATAACAAGGCCGTATCTGCATAGGAATTTATACGCGTTTTATTCCGCGGGTCGCGTTCTCTTCCGAATTGTATAACTTTAGTATAGAGACGGGAGAGCTTCACCCCGCCCTTCCTTTCTGATTTTATACCCCAACCCTTTTAGGAAGGGCGGGGTTCATTTTTCAGACTCAAGACTCTTAGGAATTTCTAGGATTGCCTGATTAAACTTCTCCTGAGTAATGAATTTAGAGGCTATATTATTCCATAAACCGCTGTATACACTGGGCGCAATTTTAAAAAGGCGTTTACCTAAATAAGAACCGGTTACGCTATCCTTAAGATAACCAAAAGGAGCTCTAACCAAAATGAATATTATCAGGCTTACCAGCAATACTCCTCTGGCTAAACCAAAAATCAAACCTCCCCATTTATTTAAATTAGGCGCTGCCTCCATCTTAATAAACCGATAAAACACGTTACGCAAGACCACAAAAACAAGATATCCTAAAATGGCCAAGACGACAAAAATAAGCGAAGTTAAATATGCTAAAGGTATGTTATTTACTCCTATGCGGCTACCAATATAAT
>JAGUYA010000106.1 GCA_020061545.1 Candidatus Omnitrophota bacterium | reverse complement strand
TTATTCTTTGCGGCTCTACGCCAAAGCGCTCTGAAACTTTTTTTTCATCGTAGATTATTCCTTCATCTTTATACGGACTAAATACTGTTGTATTGTCATCTACTAACTGCAAAATATCTTTATCCGAACTGACAATGGTTGTGGCCATGCCTTTTTCTTTTGCGTTTTTAGCCAGGGTAGCAATAATGTCATCTGCTTCAAAACCTTCCTTCTGGAATATAGCGATACCGTAAGCAGAGATTATCTCTTTAATGATGGGGATTTGGTTACTCAAACCATCAGGCATAGGTGGGCGCTGTATTTTATATTCGGTGAATTTCTTAAGTCTGAAAGTATCCCTGGAAATATCAAAACAGACTGCTAAAAATTGAGGTTTTTTTTCTTTTAATATTTTATTTAATATATTCAAGAACCCATAAATAGCATTTGTCGGTTGACCAAAGGATGTAGAAAGGCCACTCAACGCATAAAACGCGCGATAGCAAAAAGCTGTAGCATCGATTAAAAACAACTTAGATTTAGACATTTAGGTATAAAAACAAAAGGTATAAACAACGATTAAAAAGAATCTTATTTCTAGCATTAATTAAACACGGAAATTAATAAGGGCTGGCTAATAATGTAGTTTCTATTTTAAAAGTTTCTTGCGAATCGTATATACAAAAGCGCTGATTTCTGCGTTGGAAGAATCAAAGTATTCTGCCACGGTAGCTTCCTTTAAAGCCGCAACGTATTGACCTCGGGCAAAACTTTGTTTGGCAAGTGCCAGATGCTGGAGCGCACGGGTTTTATTATCTGGCATTTGACTACCTGAAGTAACCCGTTCGCGGAATAAGCTGACCTCTGAGGGAGACTCTTTAGTTCGCGGTAACTCAATTTCATACGTCGGTAGCTTACTTATGTCTAACTGCGGAAGAGCCTCTGGGGTTACACTTAAAGACGGTTGAGCTAGGTTTAACTGCTGGAGATTTTCTTTATACCGCTCTCCGATATCACGATAGGCCTCGGGATAAACACGCGCAATATTTTCCAGACGTTTCCTGGCCACTTCTGCCCAAGCATCCTGCGACCCCCCGAATGTTGCCCTTCTTATCCAGTATAATATAGCATTAGTATAATCTTTTTCTTCTTCGTAAAGAAGCGCTAAATTGGAATAACTGTTGGGATAATCTGGGTCTATCTCTATTGCTTTAAGATACATCTGTTTGGCTCGTTCCGGATAACCCATAGCTTCGAAAATAACGCCAGTATCGTTATATGCCATTACATAATTGGGGTCTAAAACCGTTGCCTTTTGATAATACGAAAGTGCTTCGTCTATCTTACCTTCTTGTTGCAATTGCCATCCCTGCTGGCGGTACACGATGGCCTGTTTTTGTATCTCAGTTAATTCGCTTTGAGCGCAAAAAGCCGGGATAAAGAGAATAATCAAAGCCGCCATCAGATAAAAGGGGAGAAACTTTGCGGGGTAATTTGACATTATCATTTTAAGTATATAAGAAAAAACAAAAAAGGTCAAGAAAAATTATAATATAGGCGGCATCTCTAAAGCTGGGTGATTCACCTTCTGCAAGAAACTCAATAACTCTTCCTGTGTTGTAGCTTGAGTTTCATCAGCAATTTTATCAATTAAATCCGGTTCGCCTAAATCTTTAACGCGTTTTTTTAACCTATCACCCAAAAGTTCCTTTAGTTCTTTGGGCATCCAGACCAATCGCTTTAACCCTCCTTCAGCAGAAATAAACTTTTTACTTACTATATATAGCTTGCCTACACCTAAGAAACCTGGCGTCTGCACACCCCCGCCTACTGAGCCAGCTAAGGTAGTAAAGGTCATACCACTCGGCGTCATACCAGGATAATCCCGATGCACAATCATTACGCCGTTTGCTTCTGGGATTATTGCCACGATACATTCAAAACAGCCACAATTTTTTATAAACATCTGGTTTGCAAAATAACAATGCGTGTCAGATAAAGTTAAATTATATACATATTTTTTATTTATTTTAATCTGTCTAACATCTTTAACAATATCTAAATAAAAATCGGAATTCATTAGTGACTCTAAAATCTTAGCTTCTTTAGAATTTGATTGTCTTGTTACCTTTTGAATATTATCTAGTACGGGCCTTGACCTAAATGTCTTATAATAAAAAAGTGTTGTTGGACTTAAAATAGATTTGCTTTCTGGAATACCAGCTAAAATCTTGCCCGCAAAGAAAGGCAATACTTGGGATTGAGTCTTGTCCATCGTCTTCTTTGCATAAAGTAGCCTTATTTTTCTTATTATCTTTAATTTCTCCTTATGGTGAGGATTAATTATTTTCGAAAACTCATAAGCATTATTTCCATGCATCAGAATTTTATAAATAGAATTTGATTTTCTTATGTTAGATAAAATTCCAAATCTCTTTAACAACCACTGAAGATAGTAGGCCTGTTGTTTTGTTACAGTACAGAGATATGCTTCAGCAACATCCCAAGTGTCTTTATATCTTCTTAGTCTTACACTACCATCGCCATCAAAAAGACCGGTTAAAAAACTACTAATATAGTCTTTGGGCAAATTTAATAAATTCTTAAAATTTCTTTTTCTTTTCTCTTCTCCACTAATTCCAAAGTAATCAAGCAAAATTCCAAAGATAGGATTATTAGAATAACAGACATAACAATTTTTAGTTGAGTTTATCCTTCTTTTCTTTATAAAACTTTTTTTGCTTGGTGGTTTCATTGATATATTTAGGTTTCTCTTTGGAAAAATATGCTTATAAAATTTTTTATATACATTTACTAACTCTTCCTTTGTATTGATAAAATATATATTATATTCGTAATTACCTCTTTTAAATACTGAACCATCAGAGGCAATTAATCCCATTAAATAAAATAAATCTTTATTTTTTAAACGATTAGAAATCTCTATCGCTGAAACACCCGCATAGAAAGTCTTTATCGACCTACTTATCTTCTTCCAATCCCTACCCAGTTTGTTTAAGATAAGTTTCAGATCAGCAACAGATAAAGAATCGTTACGAAAGTATCTTAAGGATAAATTTTCCAAAGCTTTGGTCAAGGAGCCAGAATTTTTTATTAAAGCTTGTTTTAATCCCTTTATTAAATTCTTATCTCTTATACGAAAATCAGAGGGAATTAAATCATAGATATCCCGTGTCTTTTGTCTTATCTCTAAATTCTTTAAAGAGACCACTCGATCGCCCTTTTTAATCTGTGAGGCAGGAATCCAGCTTAGGCCCCCTGGACTGTCGATAGCAATCTCGTGATTAGGTGTAAGCGTAATCTGGTTACCTGATTTTGTTTCTATATCTATTAAATTTCTTTTTTCTTCTGGTAATT
>JAGUYA010000037.1 GCA_020061545.1 Candidatus Omnitrophota bacterium | reverse complement strand
GGGATAGGAACCTAAAATTTTTAAGAACGTGCATCTATTCTCTAATTCTGAAAGTGCCTTTTTTACCCGCGGATTATCTCGATGGCCATCCAGGTCCACAAAGAAATAATAATCCCAGGCCTTCTTCTTAGAAGGGCGGGATTCAATTTTAGTGAGATTAATTCTGTGTTTTTTGAAAGGTATCAGCATATCGTGCAAAGCACCCACCTTATCTTTAATAGAAAACATAATGGATGTGCGGTCATGACTGGTAGGTGGCACATCAGTTTTACCAATCACTAAGAAGCGCGTAATATTATGTGGCGAATCTTCGATATTGGACGCAACCACTTTTAATTTATAGACTTTGGCGGCTAATAGTGAAGCAATGCAGGCACTGTATTTCTCTTTTGCGGCAATCTGCGCCGCACGCGTGGTGCTGGATACCTCAATTTTTTCTACGCCTGCTAAGTTTTCCTGAAGCCAGATGCGACACTGCCCAAACACCTGCGGATTAGAATAAATGCGTCTAATTTTATTTTTAGGACAGTTAGCCAAGAGATGATGCGTAACATCTAAAATTGTCTGGCTACAAATTTTCAATTCTGAATCCACAAACATATCTAAGGTGTGGCTAACCGCCCCTTCCACAGAATTTTCAATAGGCACTACACCATAATCTGTATTGTCTCTTTCTACTTCCAGGAACACATCAGTAATACTATTACAGGCAATATATTCCACCTGTGAGCCGAATCTTTTTAAGGCAGCCAGATGTGTAAAGGTTGCTTCTGGACCCAAATAAGCTACTTTAAGAAGCCTATCCAAAGAAAGACTGGAAGACATAACCTCACGGTATATTGCCTCCAGAGCGCCCGAATTCAAAGGCCCCTTATTTATGAGAGCTATTCTTTTTAAAACTTCTCTTTCGCGGTCTGGAGAATAGATACTCTTTCCGCTCTTCAGTTTTAGCTTAGTAATATCTATGGTGGTCTTAGCACGCGCATTCAGAAGCTGGATTATTTTTTTATCTATATTGTCAACTGTCTGGCGTAGGTTCTTGAGATTCATTTGTCTCCTCCTTCAATGAGCAGATAACTTATGGAGCACAAGAATGCGACATAAGTTATAGCGAAGCGTCTGCGAATTGAACCCAGCACTAATTTTACAATACCAGGTATGCTTATCACATAAAATTAGTGCTGGGTCAAATTCAGCCTAACAACTTAGCTTCGTTATGCTCGCTAAGTTGTGGCTTCATTTGACCTCCTTTGTCGCTAAAAGCGCTGGAGAATCCTGATGTTTCGATGCCAAGAATTCTTCTATCTTAGGCAATTCATCTAAAGACCTTAAACCAAAATGTTCCAGGAACTGCCGGGTTGTTCCATAAACCTTTGGTCTTCCCGGAGCTTTTTTTCTTCCCGCAACCCGAAGAAGAGCTTTATCTAAAAGACCTTTAATCATACCGTCCACATTAACATTTCTTATGGCTTCTATTTCCCGCCTGGTTACGGGCTGTTTATAGGCAACTATAGCTAATGTTTCTAATGCAGGTAGGGATAATTTCTCAGGACGTTGTTTTTTATATAATTTCTTTAAGAAAGAAACAAACACAGGTGCGGTAATCATCTGAAAACCACCGGCTATCTCGACGATGCGTATACCCCGATTAGTCTTTTCGTATTCGTCCCTTAATTCTTCTATATTCTTACGGATTTCATCCGTTCCTATGTTATCTAAGGCATCTTTTATCTGTTCAAAAGTCAAGGGTTTTTCACTCGCAAAAAGCAAGGCTTCAATTACTGCCTTTATATTATTCTCTGACATATCACCTTAATTTTCTCTGCTTATAGACTTCGTTCAATAATTCTTCGGTGGTTTGTATATCAGGATTTCTCTCCAGCGCCTTTTTTATCATCACAGAAGCTTCGGATTTTTTATACTCTAATTGCATCAGCACAGCCAAAGCCTCTTCTTCAATATCTTTGGTGGTGATTTTTTGTTCTTTTATCTTATCATCCTGTATCAGACCAAACCTTCCTACTTTATTCTGCAGCTTGGCCACAATCTCCTTTGCCCGCTGCTGGCCTATGCCCGGTAAGGATTGTAAGAAATTTATATCTCCCTCATCTATCGCACGAGCCACTAAAGATATAGGTTTATTCAATGCCTTCAATGCTGCCCGGGGTCCGATACCAGAAACAGTGATAAAAGCCTCAAAGAATTCCTTTTCCACCTCATTTAAAAAACCAATTAACATCGGTGTGCCCTTAGACGGCTCTACCTGAAAATAGTGATAAGTCACTAAGTTAACCCTGCCATCACCGGTCATATTTTCATCTAACCGCTGCATAACCGTTATGGGAATGAGCACCTTATAGGAAATGCCGTTGACATCTATAAGTAAATAATTGTTGCCTTTCTCAATTAGTTTTCCGGAAATGCGCGCAATCATACTTTAGACCTCATCATGTAACTATGGGCAATGGCTAAAGCCAAGGCATCAGTAACATCAGTATATTTGGGCAACCTACTTAAATTTAGTAGATTTGCTACCATGCGTTGGACTTGGTATTTAGAAGCTAAACCCCGTCCCACAATGGCTTTTTTGACCCGTGTAGCAGCGTATTCCACCAAAACAACATTCTCTCTTGCGCAAGCAAGACAAATTACACCGCGCGCCTGACCTAAAAGATAGGCAGTGGTAGGGTGGCGATAATGCGCATACAGTCTCTCCAGGACCATGACGTCTGGCTTGGTATCAGATATTAATTTCGTTACTGCCCGATATATTTTATCTAATCGTTTAGGCATTGTTTCTTTAGATTGCGTAGTAATTATTCCTGCTTCTAAGAGTAAGGGTTTATTTTTCTTAAAATCAATTACGCCGTATCCGGTTACTGTCAAAGCCGGATCAATTCCTAAAATGCGCATCTTCAGTGAGCACATAACTTATGGAGTATATATCTTAATCTGCTCCGACATAAGTTATCTGTGCGAATTGAACCCAGCACTAATTTTTAAGCTATGAATTTAACAGAAAATTAGTGCTGGGTAAATTCAGACAAACAACTTAGCTTCACTATCGTTCGCTAAGTTGTGTCTTCATTTAGCTAACCGTAGCTACCTGTTCTATAATTTCATCGGGTATATCAAAATTAGCATAAACCTGCTGCACATCATCGTGTTCTTCTAACCCGTCGATCAATGCCAAGAGCTGTTTGGCTTCGCTACCCATCAATTTAATGGTTGAGGAGGGAATCATAGTCAATTCCGCATCCAGCCATTTTATCCCTTTATTTTGAATAGC
>JAGUYA010000061.1 GCA_020061545.1 Candidatus Omnitrophota bacterium | reverse complement strand
GGGTAAGTTCGTGCATACAATTTACGTTCACTGTCGTTCCGTAAATTGTGCACTCACTTATGTTTAAATTAATCCATAAAGATAAAAGTTCAAAGGCGCGTTTAGGTAAAATAATTACTGCGCATGGAGAAATAGACACTCCTTGTTTTATGCCTGTCGGTACACAGGGGACAGTTAAGACGCTATCTCCCCAAGAACTAAAAGAGAGTGGTGCCCAGATTGTTTTATCCAATGCCTACCATCTTTTCTTACGTCCGGGTACAGAAGTAATTAGGAAAGCAGGAGGACTCCATAATTTTATGTCCTGGCCAGCGCCCATACTTACTGATAGCGGAGGTTATCAGATATTTAGTCTGGCACTTTTAAGGCAGGTGAACGATGAGGGCGTTGAATTCCAATCCCATATTGATGGCTTGAAGCATTTTTTAACTCCTGAGGATGTGATTCAGATTCAAAAAGACTTGGGTTCGGATATTATCATGCCTTTAGATGAGTGTGTGCATTATCCCTGTAGCAAAGACCACGCTACCGTGGCGATGAAAAGGACCATAGATTGGGCAAGGCGTTCAAAAGCGGTTATCGGTTATCGGTTATCGGTTATCGGTGAACACCGAACACCGAACACCGAACACCAACAATTACTATTTGGTATAGTCCAGGGCGCAACCTATGAAGATTTACGTCAGGAATGCAGCGAGCAATTGATAGAATCAGGTTTTGACGGTTATGCTATTGGCGGAGTTTCTGTTGGCGAACCCAAGAATTTAAGATATAATATTGTAAATTTTGTCTTGGGATTTCTGCCATCTGATAAAAGCCGTTACCTGATGGGCGTAGGATTACCGCAAGATATAATTGAAGCAATAGAATCAGGTATAGATATGTTTGATTGCGTGGTGCCTACGCGTTACGGTAGAAACGGAACAGCATTTACAAGCATCGGAAAATTAACTATCAGAAATTCTCCTTATATAGAAGATTTTACCCCTTTAGATAAAAAATGCGGTTGCTATACTTGTAAAAATTTTAGCCGGGCGTATTTGCGTCATTTATTTAATACAGATGAAATCTTAGGTCTAAGATTAGTTTCGTTGCACAATGTGCATTTCTATTTAGAACTAATGCAAAAAGTCAGAGAAGCCATTACTCAGGATAGGCTGGCGGAATTTAAAAAAGAATTTTTAAGCGACTATAAACAGGAATAGATTATGCGCATAGACATTATTACCATATTTCCCAAAATGTTTGCGCCGGTGTTGAACGAATCCATCATTAAACGGGCGCAAAATAAAGGCAAGGTCAGAATTTATATCCATAACTTAAGAGACTATACTTTAGATAAACATAAGAAAGTGGATGACCGTCCCTTTGGCGGCGGCTCGGGCATGGTGATGAGTCCAGACCCTATATTTCGGGCAGTAGAAGACTTAAAATTTAAGACCAAAGACCTCACACCAAAGACCAGAGTTATATTGCTTAGCCCGCAAGGTAAAAAATTAAATCAAAGAACAGCCAAGAGATTAGCCAGATCTAAACATCTGATTTTAATCTGTGGACATTATGAAGGTATAGATGAGAGGGTAAGGCTTTATCTCGTAGATGAGGAGATTTCTATCGGCGATTATGTTTTAACCGGCGGAGAATTACCGGCCATGGTCCTGGTAGACTGCCTGGTGCGGCTCATTCCCGGCGTTTTAGGCGATAAAAATTCCTTGAATTTTGAATCATTTGCAGGTAATCTATTGGAGTATCCCCAGTATACAAGACCCGCCAATTATCAGGGCATGAAAGTACCGGCAATCCTTCTCTCTGGTAATCACAAAAAAATAGCGGATTGGAGAAAGAAACAAGCCGTCAAAATTACCAAAAATAAAAGACCGGATTTATTAGGTAAGTAAGCGTTAAGGAGGACGAAATGGATAAGATAAAACTCATTGAATCCGAATATATTAAAAAAGAAATCCCTAGATTTAATGTGGGCGATACAGTAAAAGTAATGGTCAAAATCCCTGAGGCGGACAAAGTGCGCTTACATCCCTTTGAGGGCATAGTGATTGCCAAGAAAGGAAGCGGGGGAAGAGAAAACTTCACAGTCAGGAAGGTTTCTTACGGTGAAGGAATTGAGCGTGTTTTTCCTGTATATTCGCCAAGTATTGAACGTATCGAGGTTATCCGTTCAGGCAAGGTAGGGAGGGCAAAGCTTTATTATCTGCGCGGTAAGGTGGGAAAGCGCGCCACCAAAATTGAAACTCAGGAAGAAAAATCTAACACTCGCTAAAAAGTGCTTTATTACGAGAGAAAGTTAAAAAAGAAAGGTTATAGTTTGATTATCGGTGTAGATGAAGCAGGCCGCGGTCCTTTGGCAGGGCCGGTGGTAGCAGCAGCAGTAGCTTTAAAAACCGCATCTTTTAAAAACCGCATAGACGATTCCAAGAAATTAACCTCTTCGCAAAGAGAAAAGGCGTTTTCCGAAATTATTCAGAAATCCGTATTTGGTATCGGAGTAATAAACGAAAAAATAATCGACCGCTTAAATATCTTAGTAGCCACGCGCCGTGCCATGGAAGCGGCGATACTAACTCTTCTTGATAAACTGAAAAAAAGTCCCAAAAAACACATCCATATCATTGTGGACGGAAATGTAAATCTGGATATTAATTTACCTTTTACAAAGATTATCAAAGGTGATTCTAAGTCTAAAACTATTGCCTGTGCTTCCATTTTAGCTAAGGTTATCCGCGACCGCATTATGTCTTTATACGATGAGCTGTATCCACAATACGGATTTTGGCAACATAAAGGTTATCCTACAAAAAGGCACAGGTTGCTGGTGAAAAGATTTGGTCCATCTACAATCCATAGAAAGAGCTTTTTGGCGTGTATAAACAACATCTAACTCTAGGAAAATCAGGAGAGGAATTAGCCGTAGCTTTATTAGAAGAGAGCGGCTATAGAATTCTCGCCAGAAATTATAAAACAAAATTAGGCGAAATAGATATTGTTGCTTATGATAAAGATACAATCTGTTTCGTAGAAGTAAAAACCAGGCATTCAGATAAACACGGGACACCACAGGAGGCAATTTCAGGTTTTAAACAAAGACAGATTTCTAAGGCCGCACTGATGTATCTTAAGAAAAATCATCTTTTAGACAAAAAGGCCAGGTTTGATGTGGTCTCTATAATATATTCAGAAAACGCACCCAAATTGGATTTGATTAAAGATGCCTTTGAATTAGACAAGGACTTTGTTTATTAGGAGGATTTTATGCTGTCTGATATTGAAATTGTCCAGAGGGCAAAAAAAGAACCCATAGAAAAGATAGCTAAAAAACTCAAAATTGATAAAAAGTACCTTATCCCTTATGGCCACCATATTGCCAAGATAGACTTAAGTATTCTAGATAAAATTAAGGATGAGAAAAAGGGTAAACCCCGCCCCTGCGTGCAGGAGCGGGGTAAATATATTTTGGTTACTGCCATCACTCCTACACCCTTGGGCGAAGGCAAAACCGTAACCGCGATAGGGCTTTCTATGGCTTTAAATAAGTTAGGGGAACTTACCACTACTTGTATTAGACAGCCCTCCCTGGGTCCGGTTTTTGGTATAAAGGGCGGTGCTGCCGGAGGCGGATACTCTCAAATTCTACCTATGGAAGATTTTAATCTCAATTTTACCGGTGATGTGCATGCAGTGGGTTTAGCCCATAATCTGGCAGCCGCGTTTCTGGATAATTCTGTATTTAAAGGTAATATGCTCAATATCAATCCTGACAAGATATACTGGCGTCGGGTAGTAGATGTAAGCGATAGGTTTTTAAGGAACGTAAAAGTGGGCTTAGGCGCAAAAGAGGATGGTATTCCGCGGGATACGGGATTTGATATTACCGTTGCCTCAGAAATAATGGCCATATTAGCCTTAAGCAATAGTTTAAAAGACCTGCGCCAGCGTATCGGCAGAGTCGTTTTAGCAGATACTTTTAATGGTAAGCCTGTCACGACAGAAGATATTAAGGTTGCAGGAAGTATGGCAGTACTTTTGAAAGAGGCTATAAAACCTAACCTAATTCAGACCATTGAGCATACGCCTTGTTTTGTACACGCCGGACCTTTTGCGAATATTGCCCACGGAAATAGTTCGATATTAGCGGATAAGATTGCTTTGACTTTTTCTGAATATGTAGTTACGGAGACAGGCTTTGGGGCTGACTGCGGCACAGAAAAATTCTTTGATATCAAATGCCGTATAAGCGGTCTTGTTCCTGATACAGTGGTTATAGTCTGTTCAATACGCGCATTAAAGATGCACAGTGGTAAATTTAGAGTGGTTGCTGGTAAACCTTTAGATGAGGGTTTAGTCAAAGAAAATCTTTCTGCGTTGGAAGAAGGAATATGCAATTTAGAAAAACATATAGAAAATGTAAAGATGTTTGGCGTGCCTGTAGTGGTGGCCGTTAACCGATTTACAGCCGATACCGATAAAGAAATAGATTTAGTGAAAAAGAGGGCTCTAGAATTTGGTGCAGATGCCTGTGAAATCAGCGAGGTCTGGCTAAAGGGTTCAAAAGGCGGATTAGATTTAGCCAAAGCAGTAATTAAAGCCGCCAGTTTACCGAAGAAATTCAAATTCCTTTATCCTTTAGATATACCCATTAAAGAAAAAATTGAAATTATTGCTACTAAGATTTATGGTGCCAAGGATGTAGAATACGCGGATTTGGCCGAAGAGAAGATTAAATTATTTACGCAACGCGGCTGGGATAAGCTACCTATCTGTATGGCCAAGACGCACCTCTCATTATCTCACGACCCGAATGTTAAAGGCAGACCCAGAGACTTTATTTTACCCATAAGAGATATCCGCGCTTCCATTGGCGCAGGATTTTTATATCCTCTGTGTGGTAAAATGCAGACTATGCCTGGCTTACCCAGTCACCCAGTGGGTGAAAATATTGATATTGATGAGAAAGGAGATATCATCGGATTATCATGAGCTATAAAGACGGAACTCTCAAAAAATATTTGGATGATTTAGCAGCTAAGCTTCCTGCACCAGGCGGAGGTTCAGCTAGCGCTTTGACTGCAGGATTGGGTACATCTTTAATCAGCATGGTAGTGAATTTTACCTTAGGCAAACCCAAATACGCTAAATATGAAAATGAACTGAAGAAAATATTAGAAAAATCTGAGAAATTAAGAGAAGAGTTTTTGAATTTAGTAGATTTGGATGTAGTGGCTTATAAAAGTAAAAATATCAGGGATGCCCTGGATGTTCCCTTTATGGTCTGCCGGTTATGCTTTGAAGGCATAAAGTTATGTCCTGTGTTGATAACCAAGGGCAACGTTAATCTTATTACTGATGTAGCAGTGGCAGCAATTTTATTAGAATCTAGCTTCGTTTCGGCATATTTTAATGTAGAGATAAATCTAAAATCACTCGTTGACAAAAAATTAACCAAAGTTATAAAGAAAGAATTAGTACAGAAAGAAAAGGTCATCAAAAGAATAAGATTAGAGATGGAGGAGAAAGTTGGCAAAATTATTAGAAGGTAAGCCATTAGCAGAAAAAATAAAAGAGGAAATCAAACAACAGGTTAGCTCTTTAAAGAAAAAACCGGTTTTAGCCAGTATTCAGGTGGGCGATAATGCGGGCGCTGAAGCCTATGCGAAATCACAGGAGAAAACTGCAGAGAGCTTAGGCATAGAATATCAGTTCCATAAATTAAAGCAAGATACCACCGAAACCACACTCATTGAATTTATACAAAAACTAAATGCAGATAAATCTGTAAATGGTATCATTATCCAGCTGCCGCTTCCTAGCCAGATAGATTATAAGAAAATAAGCCAATTTATCTTACCTGAGAAAGATGTAGAAGGAATGCATCCGGCTAATATAGGTAAGATAGTCTTTGGCAAAGCCAAAATTTTACCTTGTACGCCTGCAGCAGTTATGGAACTGTTGAATTCCACAGGCGTAAATCTCTATGGTAAAGAAGTAGTGGTGGTAGGTCATAGTGAAATTGTAGGTAAACCGCTAGCCCTTCTGTTATTAGATAAATTCGCCACCGTTACTGTCTGTCATATTGGCACATCAAAAGCAGGAAAATTAGAAGAACATGTAAGACAGGCAGAAGTTTTAATTGTAGCAGTAGGAAAAGCAGGTCTTATTAAAGGTGAATGGATTAAAGAAGATGCGATTGTCATTGATGTGGGGATAAATAGAGTGGCAGATAAAATCGTCGGTGACGTAGAATTTGAAGTCGCAGAAAAACGCGCCTCGTATATTACACCAGTTCCTGGCGGCGTAGGTCCTTTGACCGTAACTATGTTGATGCGCAATGTCGTTGAAGCAGCGAAGTTACAGCAATAATGATATTTTGCTTCGGGATTTGCTGGCGCGCTGAAAATTTTCGCCGTGCGATAGGGTGAATTTTATGGTTTCGTTCTCGCGCTGAAATTTTTTGCCGTCTACTACGGTTTATTTCGTCGCTTCGGAGAGCCTTTATCGTAGTATCTCACCCTGTGCTCCTCGTAAATCCTTGCCGACATTTGCCAAAAAATTTCTCATGCGCTTTGAAGCGAAACCATAAAATTTTTAAAGTTTGACTAAAACCTCCATTCGCTCGAAAACCGCCAGATTCATTTTATGCAACAACTCTTGTAATATTAGGGGGTGGCTTGGACTGGATTCGAGCGGGGCGTCCGAGGAACCTGAGCGGGCACGGTTCACCTGCTAAAACGAAGTTGGTGAGAGCGAGGGTCCGCAGGCGAGCGAAATTTTGCCTCGCTGGGGCAAAATGAGCGTCCCCGCGAAAGCACAGACAAGACAGGACCCCCTAAAGTAAAGATAATATGACTTTCAAAGAAAAAATACGGGCAGGGAAGTTTTTGGTAACCTCTGAGATTGGGCCGCCTAAAGGCATTGAGACTAAAATAATCTTAGAAGACGCTGAGCTTATCCGTGGTAGGGTTGATGGAATAAATGTTACGGATTTACAGAGTTCGGTAATGCGTTTGGGTTCTTTGGCAGTTTGCGCATTATTAAAGCAAAAAGGGTTTGAGCCGATATTTCAGCTAACCTGCCGCGACAGAAATCGCCTGGCATTACAATCCGATATTTTATCTGCAGCAGCATTTGGTATAGAAAATTTACTTATTTTAACCGGAGACCATACTACTTTAGGAGACCATCCGGAAGCCAAACCTGTGTTTGATTTAGATTCGGTGCAACTTTTAGGCGTGGTAAAAAAACTTCAAGAAGGTTTTGATATGAATGGTAATAAATTAGAAGGTAGTCCACCAAAATTATGTGTAGGTGCAGTAGTCAATCCAGGAGCAGATCCATTGGAGCCTGCGATTATTAAGATGGAGAAAAAGATAGAAGTCGGAGCTGAATTCTTTCAAACCCAGGCAGTCTACGATATAAAGGTCTTTGAGAACTTTTTAAGTAAGATAAAACATCTTAAGACTACGATATTGGCGGGTACTGTTTTATTAAAATCTGCAGGAATGGCCAGATATATGAATAAAAATGTGGCAGGCGTATCTGTGTCAGATAATTTGATTAAAGAGATGGAAGAAGCAAAAGATAAGGTTGCAAAGTCTGTTGAGATTGCTGCCAGATTAATAAAAGAATTAAAACCCATGTGTCAGGGCATACATATTATGCCCATTGGCTGGGATAAAAAAGTTCCCTTAGTATTAGATGCAGCAGGATTATAAAAATAGGTCTTAGGTATTAGGTTTTTGGTGTTAGGTCTAAGTTAAAATAAGAGAAATGAAATGGATAAATTGGAGCAAAAATCTATAGATTTAGCCACACAAGAAGTTTTAAAGAAAGCCCAAGATGAGAATATAAAGACCGCTTGGGATAGATTAGAATTACAAGAGCCGCAGTGCGGATTTGGGCAATTGGGTTTGTGTTGTACTGTTTGTGATATGGGTCCTTGTAGGATTGACCCTTTTGGCGAAGGCGCACAAGTCGGTGTCTGCGGTGCAAATGCAGATACCATTGCCGCCAGAAATTTAGCCCGTAAAATTGCTGTAGGTGCCTCAGCGCATTCTGACCACGGCCGGGATGTAGCGTATACTTTACAGCTGTTATCCGAAGGCCACGCGCATGATTATGAAATTTTAGATATGGAAAAACTCAAAACCCTAGCACAGGAATTTGGGATTGATGCTAACAAGACAAAAGAACAATTCGTCAAGGAGCTATCTAAGAAGCTCCTTGACGAATTCGGTAAACAGGAAGGAGAACTGGTATTTTGTAAACGGGCACCAAAGGAACGGCAGGCAATTTGGAAGAAATTGGGTGTTACACCCCGTGGCATAGATAGAGAGGTAGTAGAATTATTACACACCACGACCATGGGTGTAGATAATGACTATAAAAATATTATTACTACAGGGATGCGCTGCGCTCTTTCTGATGGCTGGGGCGGTTCTATGATCGCTACTGATGTGCAGGATATTATTTTAGGTGGCCCTGTGCCCATAAGAGGTAAAGTTAACTTAGGCGTATTAAAGGAAAATTACGTAAATATTGTGGTGCATGGACATGAGCCCATTTTATCGGAAATGGCAGTGAAAGCCAGTCAAGACCTGGAGTTAGTAAAATTAGCCAAAAAAGTAGGTGCTGAGGGAATAAATTTAGCTGGAATATGTTGTACTGCTAATGAAGTTTTGATGCGGCATGGTATTGCCGTAGCAGGAAATTTTTTACAGCAGGAATTAGCCATTATTACAGGTAGCGTGGAAGTAATGATGGTGGATGTACAGTGTATTATGCCGGCATTACAAGAAGTAGCCAGTTGTTTTCATACCAAACTTATTACCACCAATCCTAAGGCGCGTTTTCCGGGAGTTACCCATATTGAATTCGAACCGAAGAAGGCTTATGAAGTGGCTAAGCAAATTATAAAATTAGGTATTGAAAATTTCTCTAATAGAAATAAAGAGCGGGTAAATATACCTAAACAAGAAATGGATTTGGTTGCGGGTTTTACTAAAGAGATTGTTTTTCAGATCTTAGGCGGTAGATACCGCTCAACTTATAAACCTTTGAATGAGGCGATTATTTCTGGTCGGCTACGTGGTTTAGCCGGAGTAGTGGGCTGCAATAATCCCAAGCAAAGACACGATTATTTTCATACTATGCTGGTAAAAGAACTCATTAAGAATGATATTTTAGTCTTACAGACAGGTTGTTCTGCCATTGCCTGCGCGAAACAAGGGCTGTTAATTCCAGAGGCAGCTAAAATTTATGCAGGCAAAGGTTTACAGGAAATATGCGAAGCTGTAGGCATTCCGCCGGTTTTACACTTGGGTTCCTGTGTAGATAATTCACGTATCTTAACTGCAGCATCACATATTATAGAGGAAGGTGGGCTGGGTGAAGATTTATCAGATATACCCGCAGCAGGTTGTGCGCCAGAATGGATGTCGGAGAAAGCCATTACTATCGGATTTTATTTTGTCGCCTCAGGTGTTTATACTATTTTTGGCGCCAGCCCCTTTGCTACCTTGGGAAGTAAAAACCTTACAGATTATTTAACTAAAGATTTAGCAGATATTGTTGGCGGTCGCTTTGAATTTTGTGACGACCCTCTCAAAATGGCGCAACTGATGATCGAACATATTGATAAGAAGCGCAAGGCCCTGAATCTAAAACCGAGAATGTATGATTAAAATTCCAAATTACAAATTCCAAATCCCAAATAAATTCCAATACCCAATGACTGAATGTCCAAAACATGTTGGTTTTGGACATTGTAATTTTGGTAATTGTATATTGTTTGTAATTTGCCTGCCTGCCGTCAGGCAGGGTGCTTGGAATTTGGGATTTAACAGATGAAGCAGCTATATTATGACGTTAAGAAATGCTTGGGTTGTAAATCCTGCGAGATTGCTTGTGCATTGGCGCATTCTCTTACGGGTGAGTTATTTAAGGCGCTAAAAGAGGAAATCTTATCTTTACCCAGAAAAAAGGTAATCTCTTCTAAAGATAAGAACTATCCGGTTTCTTGCCGGCATTGCAAAGACCCTAAATGCGTAGAGGCCTGTATGGCTGCCGCTTTGGTTTTTGATAAAGAAAAAGGCATGGTTTTACATGATGAAAGCCGTTGTGTGGGTTGTTGGATGTGTGTAATGGTCTGTCCTTATGCTGCGATTAGACCGAATATAAAGACAAAAATACCTTTACGCTGTGATAAGTGTAAAGATAAAGATGAACCGAGTTGTGTCAAAGCTTGTCCCACAGGCGCAATTATCTGGCAGGAGGAAGTGGTTGTAGAAAAATGACCCATTCGACTACGCTTGAGGGTCATCCTGAGCGACCGAAGGGAGTCGAAGGATGAAACAATATATAATTATAGGTAATTCTGCAGCTGGTATCAGTGCGGTTGAGGCCATAAGACAGAGAGACAAAACTGCAAAAATCCTGGTTTTTTCTGATGAGGATTATCTTGCTTATTGCCGCTGTCTTATTTCCTATTATTTAGCTGGCGAGGTTAAAGAAGAAAAAATTTTATATCGGCCGGAGAGTTTTTATAAAGAAAATAATATTGAGCTCTTATTAAATAAAAAAGTCATCCGGGTTGATTCTAAAAGGAATCGGGTTATCTGTGAAGATAAAAGCCAATTTAGTTATGACGCTTTACTTATAGCTACAGGTGCCTCACCTAAATTTCCCGAAACTAAAGGTATTAAAAAAAGAGGCGTATTTGGTTTTCGCACCTTAAAAGACACGAAAGGCATTGCTGGGTTGTTGCCGGTGACAAAGACTGCTTGCGTTTTAGGCGGTGGCCTGATTGGACTGAAGGCAGCATATGGTTTAAAGAAGAGAAATGTAGAAGTAAAAGTCATCATTAAGTCCAGGCAGGTGTTGTCGCAGATGCTGGATTTTCAAGCTGCGGGTTTTGTACAGAAAAGATTAGAAGAAAATGGGATTGAAATTATTTTAGGTCAGGATGTAACAGAGATTATTGGCAATGGCGATATCAAAGCAATCAAACTTGATTCAGATAAAGCGTTTGAATCTTCATTAGTGATTGTAGGTAAGGGCGTATCTCCAAATATAGACTTAATCAAGGAAACAGAGATAAAGTTTAACGAAGGTATACTCGCTAATAATCTAATGCAGACCAATATCCCTAATATTTATACTGCTGGCGATGTCTGTGAGAGTTTTGATGTCACAAGGGGTGAGCATTCGGTGAATGCCCTCTGGCCAGTGGCGGTTGAGCAGGGAAAAATCGCGGGTGCAAATATGTCAGGCGATAATCTTAATTATATAGGCTCTTTAGGCATGAATTCTATAGAGTTTTTCGGTCTTCCGGTAGTATCTTTAGGGATATATAAGGTAAAAGAAGGAGATACCAATTTTACCGAACTAAAACTCTGCGATATAAAGGCAAACATTTATAAAAAAATAATCTTCAAGGATAACTTTATTGTCGGCGCGATATTTGTGGGTGATATCAAAAATAGCGGCATCTTTTTAAGGTTAATTAGAGAAAGAATAGAGGTATCCTCTTTTAAGGATAGGTTACTGCAAGAAAATTTTGGTTATCCGGATATTATGGATTTAGTCAAAGATAAGGAGCAGGTATATGTCTAAGATTGTAGCAACGTCAGTTATAAGGGGCAGCCATGATATCTTTAAACAGGCAGCGAGTTTTTTAGATAAAGCCATTAAAGAAAAAGGCCCCAATCAAAAAATCGGTTTTCCCGAGACTGCATTTTATCTACCTTTGGCTAATGCCCTTTTGGGCGCTAGGTTAGAGACCCTAAAGGATGCACTACCCATTTTAGAACATGCAAAATCTCTATTACCCCGGGTTCCTTCAGAAAAGGTCTGGCTTCCTTATTTAGGCGATGCCTTAAACGCAGGGATGTCGGCATTATTCTGTGAAGAAATAATCGTAGCACTACGTTATCTTTATGGTGAGGAGCCACAAAAGGATTGCAATGGATTTTTTACGGATACGATTATGCGTTCGTTAGGAATACAGCTGGTGGATGGCCGTATGCCGGGATTTGCCGCAATATTAGGGGCTGCACCGGATAATAAAACCGCAGTAAATATTGTGCGGGAATTACAACAGAGAAATATCCTAATCTTTGTCGGCTCGCAAGTTAACGGCCGTTCCATTATTGACCAGTTAATAGAGGAAAATGTGCAGATGGGTTGGGATAATTATATTGTTCCTTATGGCCGCGATACTATCTCGGGGATATATCCCTTGAATTGGGCAATCCGCTCGGCATTGACCTTTGGCGGAATCAAGCCCGGACAGGCCAAGAATTGTCTTTTATATACTAAAGAGCGCGTGTTTGCCTTTGGCTTAGTTTTAGGTGAGCTTGACGATATAAAATACGCAACGGGCGCGGGCGCAATCAATATGGGTTTTCCTATAATTGCGGATACGGATATTCCAGAGATAACACCCTCAGGCATTACTACTTACGAAGCATTAGTAAAAGAACTAGATTATAAAAAGATTGTGTCGCGTTGCATTGAGGTAAGGGGAGTAAAGGTAAAGGTTGTCTCCATACCCATACCTGTTCCTTATGCCGCAGCATTTGAAGGCGAGCGCGTGAGAAAGGAACAATTATATGTTGAATTTGGCCAGAAGGCAAGTACGGCCTTTGAGTATTTAACTACTAAAAGTTCAGAAGAGGTCCAAGACGGCAAAGTAGAATTAATTGGCCCGGATATTGACCGATTAGAAAAAGGCAATAAATCTTTACCTTTGGCGATTATTGTAGAAGTGTATGGCCGCAAAATGCAGAAGGATTTTGAACCTATCCTGGAACGCCAGATTCATCGCTTCATTAATTATGCTATGGGCCTGATGCATATCGGTCAGCGGGATATGAACTGGATAAGAATCTCCAACGATGCTTTTAATAAAGGTTTCCGGCTTAAACATATTGGTATTATTTTACATGCTATGTTGCATCAGGAATACAGTGCCATTGTAGATAAAGTGCAAGTTAAAATTTATACCAAACTTACCGATGTAGAAAAATTATTACCTAAAGCAAAGAAGGTATTTGATGAACGTGATGAGCGTATCAGCGGTATGACTGACGAAAGC
>JAGUYA010000167.1 GCA_020061545.1 Candidatus Omnitrophota bacterium | reverse complement strand
ACCTGCCTCTAAAAATAGCTTATAAGATAGCAATATTTTTTTCTGACCTACATTATATATTTGCCGTTGGTGACCGTCGGATAGCCAAAGATAATCTAAAGGTAATATTTCCTCAAAAATTGGACAGAGAAATCAAAAGGATGAGAATAAAAATGTTTAGAAACTTTGCTAAATATCTGGTGGATTTCTTTCGTTTTTCAAAGTTAGATATTGACTACATAAAAAGAAACATTAAGGTAGAAAATATCCATTATATCGATGAGGTACTTTCTAAAGGTAAGGGCGCTATTATAGTCACTGCGCATCTGGGCAACTGGGAATTAGGTGGAGTAGTCATTGCGCTCCTGGGATATCCTTTCTGGGTAGTTGCCCTGCCCCATAAATATAGAAAGGTGAATGATTTTTTTAATTCTCAAAGAGAAAGCAAGGGCATAAAGGTTATACCATTAGGAAAAGCAGTGAGGCAATCCCTGGATATTTTAAAAGAGAATAGAGTTCTGGCTTTGGTAGGCGATAGAAATTTTTCTGAAAAAGGCATAGTTTTAGATTTCTTTGGCAGACCGGCGATTTTTCCGCCGGGCCCAGCAGCGTTATCTTTAAAAACAGGCGCAAAGATTATTCTAGGGTTTATGTTAAAAAATGAGGATGATACCTTTACGCTTAAATTCGAGAAGCCACTGGAATTTATTTCCACAGGCGATAAAGATAATGATTTAATAGGCTTAACTACACAGTACAGAGATATTTTTGAAGACTATATTCGCAAATATCCTGACCAATGGTATATGTTTAGAAAATTCTGGAAAGACCTTTAAAATGAAAATCTGTGTAATTATCCCGACGTACAATGAAGCTAATGCCATCGCCAACCTGGTAAGAAAGATTAAACAGCAAGAATTAGAAGTCGTGGTTGTTGATGATGGTTCGTATGATAATACATTCCGGATTGCCGAAGATAGTGGTGCTACTGTTTTACACAATCCTAATAACGAAGGCAAGGGCGCCTCTTTGATTAAGGGCTTTTGTTATGCATCAGGTAAAGATTTTGATGCCGTGATTACTATGGATGGCGACGGACAGCATTTGCCTTCCGAGATACCTTACTTTATTAGATTAGCTAAATATTCAAATAGCGGCATTTTTATTGGGAATAGAATGTTGAAAAGAAAGGATATGCCCTTAATACGCATCCTGACTAATAAATTGATGTCGTGGTTTATATCTTCTTTGGCAAAGCAAAAAATTCCAGATACGCAATGCGGATTCCGTCTCATAAAAAAAGAGGTATTAAAAAAAATTGACCTTCGGACGCGTAAATATGAGACTGAATCAGAAATAATTATCCAGGCAGCGCGCTTGGGGTTTAAAATCGAATCCGTACTCATTAAGACTATATACAAAGGAGAAAAGAGCCAAATTAACCCCATTATTGATACTATGAGGTTTATTAAGTTTATACTTAGAGAGCTATGGATTACGAAATCTTAAGAGAACGCATGGTTCGTGAGCAGTTGATGCCCCGGGGCATAAAAAATCAAAGGGTATTGGATGCCTTTCGTAAGGTAGAACGGCATAAATTTATTCCAGAAAATTTAAGAAATAGTGCCTATGCGGATTTTCCCGTCCCCATTGGCGAAGGTCAAACTATATCTCAACCTTATATCGTGGCCTTAATGACCGAGTGTTTAAATTTAAATGGTCAGGATAAAGTCTTGGAGATAGGCACTGGTTCAGGATATCAAGCAGCAATATTAGCAGAATTGGTAAAAGAGGTCTATACTATAGAAAGGTTTGAAACCCTGGCTAAAAGAGCAGAGGCCATACTTAATGAGTTTGGTTATACAAACATTAAAATAAAAGTAGGCGATGGAACTTTAGGCTGGGAAGAAGCTGCGCCATTTAATAAGATTATAATTACGGCGGCAAGTCCTGGAATCCCTTTACCTTTAACTGAGCAGTTAAAAGAAAATGGTAAACTTATTTTACCATTGGGTGAAAGTTTTAGCCAAGTTTTAACTTTGGTAGAAAAGAAGAAAGGTAAACTTGAATTCATGGATATCTGTGGTTGCGTATTCGTACCTCTCGTAGGAAAGCACGGTTGGAGTAACAGATATGCTTAATATAATAATAAACTGGCTAAAAGATTTACCCAAAGAATATCTGGTAATGATTGTGGGGGCATTACCCGTCTCAGAGTTAAGAGGCGCTATTCCTCTAGCATTATCTTTAGGAATGCCTGCAAGTAAAGCATTTTGGTTATCGGTATTAGGTAATAGCATTCCCATTGTACCTGCACTTTTTCTATTAGAACCAGTTTCCAGCAGGTTGAGAAAATTTAAAATCTGGTCGCGTTTCTTTGACTGGCTTTTTGAGCGGACGAGGAAAAAAGCGGATACGGTACAGAAGTATGAGGCCTTGGGTTTGGCGATATTTGTGGCTATACCTCTTCCCATGACCGGTGCCTGGAGTGGAGTAGTAGCGGCATCGCTATTTAAGATAAGATTCAGATACGCATTTGTTGCGATATTAGGCGGTGTCATAGGCGCGGGATTAATAGTTTCGGCTCTATGTGCATTGGGTATAATAAGTTGGAAGGCGGTGATACATTGATACAGGTATATACGGGTAACGGAAAAGGGAAAACCACGGCCGCATTAGGTCTGGCATTAAGGGCAGCCGGGGCTGGCTTAAAAGTATTCGTTGGACAGTTTGTAAAAGGAAGGGATTACAGCGAACTAAATTCATTAAAAAAGATTAAAAATATAAAAGTTGAACAATTCGGAAGAGGTTGCTTTATAAGAAAGAAACTGGACAGAAAAGATATAGAATTGGCAAAAAAAGGATTAGAAAAGATAAAGAAAATCATATCTAAAACAGTTTGTGATGTAGTAATATTGGACGAAATTAATGTTGCTTTAAAACTTAAGCTCATAAAGTTAGAAGATGTTATTTT